>JANPCS010000480.1:0-7641 GCA_031431065.1 Hyphomicrobiales bacterium
TCCGGGGAGCTGTGGCCGATCCGCGCCGATGCCACGATGCTGGAAACAGCGATCCTCAACCTCTGCATCAATGCGCGTGACGCCATGAAGCCGAAGGGTGGCGACCTGACCATCGAGACCTTCAACCGCTCGCTCGATGCCGCAACCGCCGCTGACATGGAGGACGTGCCGCCGGGCGACTACGTCGAGATCGCCGTCACCGATACCGGCTGCGGCATCCCGCAGGAAAACATCGAGAAAGTGTTCCAGCCCTTCTTCACAACGAAAGGGCCGGAGGCGGGCTCGGGCCTCGGTCTGTCAATGATTTATGGCTTCGTCAAGCAATCCGGCGGGCACATCAAAATCTATTCCGAGATGGACCACGGCACCACCATGCGCATCTACCTGCCGCGCCTGAAGCCGGTGGCTGGGGAGGTGCCGGTGCCGCAGCCGGATGATCCGAGGGCTGTCCCCTCGATCCTCATGGCAGTGGCTGAGACGCCGCCGGAAACGGCCGCGGCGAAGCGGCTGACCGTTCTGGTGGTCGAGGACAACCCTTCGGTGCGCGATGTGGCGGCCGCCATGATCGAGGACATGGGTTATGACGTCATCATTGCGTCGAGCGGTGCCGAGGGCCTGCGGGCCATCGAGGACCGGCCGGAGATCGATCTGGTGCTGTCGGATGTCATCATGGCCGGCGGCATGAACGGGCCGGAGATGGCGCAGAAGGCGCTGTCGGTGAGGCCGGAGCTGAAGGTGCTGTTCATGTCCGGCTACGCGCCGGGCTCGCTCCGCCAGATGCAGCAGGACCTGCCCAACGCCGTCGACCTGGTGAATAAGCCCTTCACCCGCAACGATCTGACCGAGAAAGTGAAGCGCGCCCTGGCCGCTTGAGGCGGTTTAAGGGCTTCGAATCCGGGAAAAATTCTGGCGCCGGGTTTTGTGGGCTGTCTGACGCCAGTGTTTCACGTGAAACATTTCCTATGACAGGAATTATAAGAGATTTTCAAGGACTTGAAGGCCGCCGAAATCGCCCAAAAAGCCCCGTAGCAGGCCGTCGGAACGCCGTCAAACGCCGTCTTTTCGCCGTGTTTTGCTGCCACTTTCGCCACGCAATTGGTTGACACGAGTCAACTGTGGCGGCGGGAGGCAAAACTTCGATAATGCCTTGGCGTCAAATTGATACTTAAGCGCTTCCTCTTACCAAGATTGAATCCGACGCCACTCGCGCGCGTCACCAAGTGCCAGGCCAAAGTATCGGCCTCAGTCTCCCCGCAAGTCAGCCGGATAGCGGCGTTCGGCGGCACGAATCCGGCCGGCATTTCCCAGTTCGATGATGTAGCCGAAGTCCCGCTCCGTATCGAGATAGTAATGCTCATCCTCGTCGATGCGGCCGCACTGGATGACCGGATAGCCGCGCGCGGCATAGTCCCCGATGGCCCGCTGCATGTCCGTGTAATACAGCTTGATGTGATGCAAGCCTTCGCCGTGGCGCTCGAGATGTTCGTCGTAAATGCTGTAACCGGAAATGGGCTGGATCAATTCAAGCTGGGTATCGCCGCTCCAGGTGATGGCGATCAGGCAGGTGTGGGTGGCCGGCTTGCCGCGGTAGATGAAGTTTTCCACTTTCCCCGGCTCGAACTGATAGATGTCCCAGGGGCCGATCCCGCAATCCCAATGGCGCTTCAGAGCGGCCTCCAGATCCCGCACGATCATTGCCACTTGCATGGTGCCACCATTGTGAAAAGTCTTCATGACCAGTTTCCTCCCGTTGCCACGCAAGATTTCGCAGCAAGCATGCAACGCCAGTTCCGCCCATGTCCACGATAAATTAAACAGCCGAATGTCTCGACCGGAACGGCTGGAATTCGCCTCGCTCCAACCGCGCCACTGTCAAGGTGATGAGCGACTCTGTCATCGAACCAAAAAAGTGGAGTGTCACCGTAATTCCCTGTCATCGAACAAAAAAGTGGAGTGTCACCGTAATTCAAAAAAGTGGAGTGTCACCGTAATTAGGAGTGTCACCGTAATTACCCGTAATTCCACCGTAATTCCAAGATTTCACGGCAAGCATGCAACGCCAGTTCCGCCCATGTCCACGATAAATTAAACAGCCGAATGTCTCGACCGGAACGGCTGGAATTCGGAAGAAACCAACCCCGTTCCAGCCGCACCGCGGCGGCGTTGCAGCCCGGGAGTGTCACCGGAGTATAAACATGCCCCGTCCTTCATCGTGGCATTGGCGATTTTCGGGACGTCCGCCTATTTGCCCGGCATCACGCCGGTGACGTATTTGCGCCGCCGGAAGGGTGCCATGACGCGGTTGGCAATGCGCCGGCGCAAGGACGCGGCGCGGCCGGCCTCCACAAACGTCGCGGCGGCGGCCTGCAGCGACGTGCCGCGCTTCATTGCGCAATGCACATATTGCACCGGCCGCCAGATATCCTTGAGGGCATAGGACACCAGCTCAAGACCGTACTGGCCGGCTTCCCGCGCCAGCTGCTCGACCGACAGAACATTGTCGATGACCTGCAGTTCCTGCGGCTCGTGGGCAGTGAGGTAGCGCTGGTAATGCGGGCTCGGATAGGTGAGCAGGACAACCAGATCGTCGCTGCCGATTTCGCTCATGGTCCTGAAAATATCGTGGCGCGTCGAGTCGGGCAGATGTTCGATGACATCGATCATGATGAAGACATCGACCTTTTGACCAGCCAGCAGCGTCATCAATTTTTCGCGCTCGCCAATGACATCGAGGCAGTGAAACGAGATGTTCAGCAGCTTGACCGTTTGTGCCGCGTAGCGGATGTTCTCCGCGCTGATATCGGCACCGATCACCCGGCCACTTGCCGCCCGCTTGCCCGCCGCCTCGGTGGCGATTCCGATGCCGCATCCGATATCTACGACCACGTGATTTGGCTTGATGTAATTGCCGATAAACTGGATTGCCGCTTCGATGCGCTCGTTGCCATACAGACGGTAGTTCACCATGCGTCCCGACAGAAAACTGTCGTAGAACTCCTTGACATCACGCGTGGCGGGCTCCATGGCGCATCCTTGAATAAGCTTTGGCGGCGGACACTGCCTGACGTGCCGCCAAAGATCAAGCAGCGCTGGCCGCGCCAGACGCCTCTGCAAACCTCGTGTGAATCGGCATCGATCAACTCCAGCCGCGCGCCTTACCCTCTGCTACCAACGCGTCCGCCATTGCCTTCACCGCGGCGAAGGCCTGATCCAGTGCACTCACGTCGCGCGAGCGCAGCACCAGGTTGGTGGCGAAACCGTCTGGGGCCTGGAAGGGGTAGGAGCCGATGACCACTTCCGGATAAGCTCTTTGAATCTCGCCCAGCGGCTTGGCCACATCGCCCTCGCCCCCCAGGAATTCGATGGCGCGCGATTGCATCGGCACGCCCTTGGTGAGGCGTTTGGCGACATCCTCCATCATGGCGTTCATGATTTTTGGTACGCCGGCCATGACGAAGACATTGCCCATCTGGAAACCCGGCGCCTTCGACACCGGATTTTCGATCAGCGTTGCGCCAACCGGAATGCGGGCCATGTGCAGGCGCGCCGCGTTGGGCTCGCGGCCGATTTCCTTGAAATAGGCGAGCAGGATTTCCACCGCCTTTGGGTCATGATCGATGCCTGAGCCGAAGGCCTTGGCGATGGCATCCGCCGTGATGTCGTCATGCGTCGGGCCGATGCCGCCGGTGGTGAATACATACGTGTAGCGCGCCCGCAAGGCGTTGACGGCAGCGACGATGTCGTCCTCGCTATCCGGGACGACGCGGGCCTCTTGCAGGTCGATGCCGAGAGCAGTCAGATAATCGGCGAGGAAGCCCAGGTTCTTGTCCTTGGTGCGGCCGGAGAGGATTTCATCGCCGATCAGGAGGACGGCGGCGGTTAGCTGCGAGGTTGTCATGGTCGGGTCCTTCTTTTTCCTCAACAAGTGCCACCGCCATGCCGCCCTGTCAAAGCCGCAATGACTGCCCTTGCGGATACCCCCCGCCCTGTCTATTTGACGCGACTGAACACGCGCGTAAAGCAGCCTTGAGCCGACTGGCCTTTGCTGTAAGCTTGCGGGCAAACGCTAACCCGGTTCCGAGCCATCGCATGAACTATACAACCGCCGACGAGACCCAATCGCCGCGCTCGACCAAGATCAAGCTGCACGGGGCCGCCGATTTCGAGGCCATGCGCAAGGCCGGGCGGCTGACCGCCGAGGCGCTCGACATGCTGGTGCCCTATGTGCAGCCCGGCGTTGCAACCGAGAAGATAGATCAATTGATCGTCGCCTTCGCCCGCGACAATCATGCCATCCCGGCGACAGTTGGCTATCGCGGTTATAAATTTGCCTGCTGCACCTCGATCAATCACGTGGTGTGCCACGGCATGCCCAATGACAAGCCGCTGCGCGATGGCGATATCGTCAACATCGATGTGACGCTGATCGTCGACGGCTGGCATGGCGATTCGAGCCGCATGTATAGTGTGGGCGTTGTGAACCGCAAAGCCGAGCGGCTGGTGGAGGTGACCTATGAATGCCTGATGCGCGGCATCGCCATGGTGAAGCCCGGAGCGCATCTGGGCGATATCGGCTATGCCATCCAGAGCTTCGCCGAGGCCGCGCGCTGCTCGGTGGTGCGCGATTTCTGCGGCCATGGATTGGGCCGGGTTTTCCATGACCATCCCAACGTGCTGCACTATGGCCGCATGGGCGAGGGTGTGGAGTTGAAGGCCGGGACGTTCTTCACCATCGAGCCGATGATCAATTTGGGCCGCCCGCATGTGAAGATATTGGGCGACGGCTGGACGGCGGTGACCCGCGACCGCTCCTTGTCCGCGCAATTCGAGCACACGGTGGGCGTCACCGAGACCGGCGTCGAGATTTTCACGCTGTCGCCCAAGGGCCTGCATCATCCGCCCTATGGGGTGTGAGGTGGCGGGCTTTGACGATGCCGGCTTCAAGCCACCGCAACCGCATTTTCTCGGCCACCGCGACCGCCTGAAGGATCGTTTCGCCAACGGCGGGCCCGATGCCATGCCGGATTACGAGTTGCTGGAAATGGTTCTGTTCCGGGCCATAAGGCGGGCCGATACCAAGCTGCTGGCCAAGCAGCTGCTGGCCCGCTTCGGGACGTTCGCGGAAGTGTTGAGCGCCGAGCCCGAACGCCTGATGGAAGTGAAAGGGGTTGGCGAGGCGGTGGCGACCGAACTCAAGATCGTCCACGCCGCGGCTTTGCGGCTGATGCGGGGCCAGGTCATCAACCGGCCGGTGCTGGCAACCTGGAACGCCCTTCTCGACTATATCCGCGCCGCCATGGCCTTCAACGACATCGAGCAGTTCCGCGTCCTGTTCCTCGACAAGAAGAACCAGCTGATCGCCGACGAAGTGCAGCAGGAGGGCACCGTCGATCACACCCCGGTCTATCCGCGCGAAGTGGTGAAGCGGGCGCTGGAACTTGCCGCCTCATCGCTGGTCATGGTGCATAATCATCCCTCCGGCGATCCCACCCCCTCGATGGCCGATATCGAGATGACCAAGCGGGTTGTCGAGGCCGGGCAAAGATTGGCGGTCGCCGTGCACGATCATGTGATCGTCGGGCGCAAGGGCCACTTCAGCTTCCGGGCGAACGGGCTGATGTCATAGCGGCCAGGTCTTCGGGCGTATCGATATCGGTGAGGACGCTGTTGCCGGCGATCGCCACCTCGACCACTTCATCCGTATACTGATCGAGCAGAGCGCGGGCTCCCTTGTCGCCGGTGAGTCTTGACAGTGCGGCGAAATGCTGGCGGCCCCACAGCACCGGATTGCCGCGTTGCCCATGATGGACCGGCACGCAGATCGAGCGGTGCTCGGCCGGTTTGAAAGCGGCGATGAGCTTGGCGGCGATTTCCGAACCGGCCAGCGGCATGTCGCCGAGGCAGATGACAACGGCATCGGTATCGGCGGGAACCGCCTCGAGGCCGCGTTTCAGGGAGGTGGAGAGGCCCTGCGCAAAATTCGGATTGTGAACGAGCTCCACGGGCTGGCCGGCAAGGGCTGAGGTAACGTCCGGCGCATCGCGGCCGGTGACGACGATTAGCCGATCGACCGCCGGGCGGACGGCGCTCACGGTCGCGGCGATCATCGGCTGTCCATGGAAGGACGCCAGCAACTTGTTGCTGCCCATGCGCGACGATTGCCCCGCCGCCAGCACGATGGCCACAACCTTGGGCGCCCGCTGTGCCGATGGCCGCTGCTCGCGCGGGCTGGGCCGCGAGGGAATTTCGGCCAGGAGGCCTCCTGTCCCCATGTCCATGATGTGTGCGCTGGTAACGGCAACGCCCGCCATGACGCGGGCCAGCACCCAGTCAAAACCATTGAGCTTGGGCGAGCGCGCGCAGGAGGGAACACCGATCACTGGCACTTGTCCGAGCCGCCCGAACATCATGAGATTGCCGGGATCGACCGGCATGCCGAGGTGAATGACCTCGCCGCCCGCCGCCACCACGGCCGCCGGAATGACGTCGCCCCGATCGACAATGGCCGAGGCACCGAAAATCAGGATCGGATCGACGTCCCTGGACTTCAATTGGGCGATAGCCGCGGCCACTTCGGCTGTCGCGTGACCGGTGATCAGCACTTCGGCCAGGCTACCGTTGAGCGCCATGACGCGTTCGCGCATCGCCGCTTCCGACTTGACGATGAGAGTCGACTTGGTTTGCGGCAGCTGCGTGATGATGAGGCCGCAGCGTTTGGGCTGGAACGCCGCGACATGAATCAGCGGCTCGGTGCCGATGATGGCCAGCGCTTGTGTCAGCACATCGCCCGGTACGGCGAACGGGATCACCTTCACGGTGGCCACCATTTCGCGCGGTTGCACCAGCGCGAAGGGCTGCAGCGTCGCCACCGTCAGACTCTCGTGCAGCCGGTTCAGCGCGTGCACGCGCGCGGCATCGACGATGGCAAGGCCGTGCACGCTGGCATGTAGATTGGCCCGGCCGGTGAAGGGCGCTTGTGCAAGCGTGCCCTTGCCGCCGATCGCCTTCGACACCGAAGCGGCGGCGATATCCTCGGCCACGTCGCCGGGTCCCAGTTTGGCGGCGAAGACGGTTTCGATGCCTGAGGCCCGCAGCAGCGAAACATCCGCCGGAGTGAGGACCCTGCCCTTCTTGAACAGACCATCGGCGTGCTTGACCGAATGCGCCAGGATGGCGCCTTCCGCTTCGGCCACGGACAATTCGCCGAAGATCATGTCACGCCCCCAGCCTGAGCGACCGCGTCATCTCGGCCATGATCGACACGGCGATTTCGGGCGCGCCCTTGGCACCGATATCGAGCCCGATGGGACCGTGGATGCGGGCGATCTCGGCAGCGCTGAAGCCGGCATCTTTCAGCCGCTGGCCGCGCGCCCCTTGTGTCTTCTTCGAACCCAGGGCGCCGATATAGAAGACATCGGATTTGAGCGCCGCGAACAATGCCGGATCGTCGATCTTCGGATCATGAGTGAGGGCGATCATCGCGGTGCGCGGATCGAGGCCGATTTGCGGAATGATTTCATCGGGCCATTCGGCGTGAAGTGCGATGCCGGGAAACCGCGCGCCGGTGGCGAAGGCGCCGCGAGGATCGATGACCGTGACGTCATAGCCCAGCTGTTGGGCCATCGGAATGACGCTCTGGGC
>JANPCS010000481.1:0-6925 GCA_031431065.1 Hyphomicrobiales bacterium
CCGTCGTGGCGCTCCACCGACGCCTTGAATGCCCGCCGGTCGACCGGCTTGAGAAGTGCGCCAAAGCTGCTAGATTCAAACCGCATGCCCGTTCCTCTTTCCAAGTCTCGACAACTCGAAAGATAGGCATATGCCAACAACAACGGGCATGCATCGTGACCAATCGACTCATTCCCCGGACAGCCCTGCGCTCAGCGGGAGGGGTTAGGGGTGGGGGGCCACGAGTCCCGAAGCCCGTGCCGTCTCCACCCCCGAGCCACGCCATGACCGCCCGCCTCACGACCAGCGACAAGAAACCCGAGGACGCCATCGACACGCACTTGCGGCCGCAGCGGCTGGAGGAATTCATCGGGCAGACCAAGGTCAAGCAGAACCTGCGCGTCTTCATCGCGGCGGCTCGCTCGCGCGGCGAGGCGCTGGACCATGTGCTGTTCGCGGGGCCTCCGGGCCTGGGCAAAACCACGCTGGCGCAGATCATGTCGCGGGAGCTTGGCGTCAATTTCAAGGCCACGTCCGGGCCGGTCATCGCCAAGGCGGGCGATCTCGCTGCCTTGCTCACCAATCTCGAAGACCGCGATGTGCTGTTCATCGACGAGATCCACCGGCTCAATCCGGCGGTCGAGGAAATCCTCTATCCGGCGATGGAGGATTTCCAGCTCGATCTGATCATCGGCGAGGGACCCGCCGCGCGTTCGGTCAGGATCGATCTCGCCCGCTTCACGCTGATTGGCGCCACGACGCGCACCGGGCTTCTCACCACGCCGCTGCGCGACCGCTTCGGCATTCCGGTGCGGTTGGATTTCTACACCGAGGAAGAACTCCTCGAAATCGTCAAACGCGGCGCCCGCGTCATGCAGGTGCAGGTGTCGGAAGACGGCGCGCACGAAATCGCCAAGCGTGCGCGTGGCACGCCGCGCATCGCCGGGCGGCTGCTGCGCCGGGTGCGCGACTTTGCCTCGGTGGCGAAGGCCGACGTGATCGACCGTGGCGTGGCCGACCGGGCGCTCTCGGCACTCGACGTTGACCATAAAGGCCTCGACGCGCTCGATCATCGCTATCTGATGTGCATTGCCGGAAATTTCGGCGGCGGGCCGGTGGGGATCGACACCATTGCCGCTTCGCTGTCGGAGCCGCGCGACGCGCTAGAAGACATCGTCGAACCCTACCTGCTGCAACTGGGTTTCCTCAACCGCACACCGCGCGGGCGAATGCTGACGCCGCATGCCTTCAAACATCTGGGGATGGCGGTGCCGCAACGTCCGGACATCACCCAAGGCCTGCTGCCGCTCGGCGATGACGATGCCTGAGAGCTGGCCGGACATCGCTGGGCGCCGCGACGGACCGCTGCATGTGCTGCCGGTGCGGGTCTATTACGAGGACACCGATGCCGGTGGCGTGGTCTATCATTCGAACTATCTCAAATACTGCGAGCGCGCCCGCTCCGATTGCCTGAGGCTTCTCGGCATTCATCAGCACCAGTTCAAGGACATGGGCTTCGTGGTCCGCCGCATGGTCTGCGATTTCCTGAAACCGGCGCGGCTCGACGACCTCGTGACGGTGGAAACCCGCTTCCAGGCGATGGCCGGGGCTCGGCTGGAGCTCAGCCAGAAGGTTGTACTCGGGAACAATACTCTGTTCGAGGCAGCGGTCACCGTGGCGCTGATTGACGGTGCGGGGCGGCCAAAACGCTTGCCTCCCGGCATGGTGGCGGCGCTCAATTCCCGGCCTGAATCACAATCGTAACAGAGCCTTAACCATGATTGCCTCATGTGAGGCTTGAGTTGGTCCACGATGGCCTGGCTCCGCAACGGATTCGGGTCATTGACCCAACGCCGCCGCAGTTTCGACAGATTTGGCATGTTTCAGGGCGCTCTCTCCGGAATTGGGATGGTGCGGAATGCTCACGCGCGGCAGGAAAGCCCTTGCGTGGCTGGTGGAAGGGTAGGATGGATCCGGTTGTTGTAGACACGGTCGCAGGTGCTGGGAACATTTCGCTCTGGCATTTGGTGGTGCAGGCAAGCTGGCCGGTGTTCCTCGTCATGCTGGGGCTGGCGCTGGCATCCGTCTGGAGCTGGGCCATCATCATCGAGAAATTCCTCAATGTGCGCCGGATGAATGCGGCCAATGACCGCTTCGAGCAGTTTTTCTGGTCTGGCCAGTCACTTGAAGACCTTTATCAATCTTTGGGCAGCCGCACCAATATCGGGCTGGCGGCGATTTTCATGGCGGCGATGCGCGAATGGAAGCGCAGCCAGGAGGCCTCGTTGCGGGCCGGTTTCCAGGGGGTGCAGAAGCGCATCGAGAAAGTCATGGATGTGCAGATCCAGAAGGAGATGCATGATGTCGAGGCGCGGCTTTTGTTTCTCGCCACCACCGGTTCTGCCGCCCCGTTCATCGGGCTGTTCGGCACGGTGTGGGGCATCATGGTGTCGTTCCAGGCGATTGCCAACTCGCAGAACACCAGTTTGAACGTCGTGGCGCCGGGTATCGCGGAAGCGCTGTTCGCCACGGCCATCGGCCTTGTTGCCGCCATACCGGCGACAATCTTCTACAATATGTACTCCGCCGACGCCGGAAAAATCGGCGCGAGGCTCGAGAATTTCGCGGACGAGTTTTCCGCCATCATCTCGCGCCAGCTGGATGAACGGGTGTAGAGATGGGTGCATCTGCAGGGGGAACGAGAGGCGGATACCAGCGGCGCAGCACGAGGCGCCGCAGCAGTGCGGGCGTGATGAGCGAGATCAACGTCACACCACTGGTTGACGTAATGCTGGTGCTGCTGATCGTCTTCATGGTGGCGGCGCCCCTTATGACGGCCGGCGTGCCGATCCAGCTTCCCAAAACAGATGCCAAGCCCTTGACCAGCCAGGTCGAGCCGCTGGTGGTTTCGATCAAACCCGATGGTTCGATCTATCTGATGAAATCCGCCATGCCGCTCGGGGAACTGAAAACCAAGCTGACGGCGCTGTTCGGTACCGACCCGGAAAAGGAAATCCGGGTGCGCGGCGATGTCGCTGCTGCCTATGGGCCGATTGCCGAAGTGCTGGGCGCCATCAGCGGGGCGGGTTTCAAGAAGATCGGGCTCGAAACCGAAGTGCGGCCCGCGGAGCCTCAGAACTGACGATGAAGGGCAGCCTCATTGCATCCCTGGGTTTTCACGCGGCGATCCTGATCGCAGCGCTGGTGGTGCTGCCCAACAGTGCCTTGAAGGAAGCCAAGCCCGTCGAGGCGGTCATGGTCGATATCAGCAATATCGGCGATGTCACCAAGAAAATGGCGCTGGCCAAGGATGCCGAGAAGGCCATCGAGAAGCCCAAGGCCAAGAAGGCCGAGCTGATCAAGAAGGCCGATCCGAAGCTCAAGGTCGACAAGACCGAGATCACCGCCGCCAAGCCATCGAAGCCAAAGACCGAGCCCGAGAAGAAGGTTGCGGAAACACCGCCGGAGCCGGCGCCGCTCGATGCCGATCCGCTGAAGGACTTGATCAAGGACACCATCGCCGAGAAACCGCTGGAAACGAAGCCGGAGCCCAAGCCCGAGAAGAAAACCGAAAAGAAACCCGAGCCGAAGCCCGAGAAGAAAAAAGAAAAGAAGAAGGAAAAGCTCGACGTCGCCAAGCTCGAGGACCTGCTAAATTCCGACGCCCTGGTCGACAAGGAAAAAGAACAGAAGACCACCAACGCCTCGGAGGCAACCGAGGACGGAACGCCCGCCAAGGGCGAGACCGATCTTCAGGGTACGGACGATCAGCTTTCGGCGACTATCCTGCAAGCCCTGGTGCAGCGCATCCGTGAGTGCTGGGTGGTGCCGCCGGGGGCGCGTGAGGCCAGCATCATCGTCAAGTTGCGTTTCGCGCTCAATCCCGATGGCTCGATTGCCGGCACGCCCTCGGTGATGAATGCCACTCAGGATCCGCTCTATGACTTGACAGCGCGCTCCGCCGTTGCCGCCGTCATGGGTTGCCAGAATTACGATTTCCTGCCGCAGGACAAATACGATCTGTGGAAAGACCTCATCATCAATTTCAACCCGAACATGATGTTCGACAGCTGATCGAAGATACCCCAAGCATGTATGTCCTCTGCCACCACGACTCGAATCTGCGCCAAATTATTGCGGCATTTCTGTTGCTCGCGGCACTCATTGCACCACACGCGGCTTCCGCCCAAACCGAAATCGATGTCACCGGCGGGCGCGTCGATCCGCTGCCGATCGCCGTAGCACCATTCCTGGTGGGCGGAGGTGCTGAAGAAACCGGCGGCACGCTTACTGGCGTCATCACCAATAATCTCGGGCGCTCGGGTTACTTTGCACCGCTCGATCCCGCCACTTTTATCGAACAGATCGGCAGTTTCGAGCAGGCGCCGAATTTCGCCAGCTGGCAGCAGATCAAGGCCAAGGCGCTGGTCACCGGCCAGGCCTTCATGGACGGCGGCAAGATCAAGGTGGAGTTCCGGCTGTGGGATGTGAATGGCGGGCAGCAGCTGATCGCCCAGCAATTCACCACGACCCCTAAGAACGCGCGGCGCATCGGCCACATCATTTCCGATCTGATCTATACCAAGCTCACCGGCTACGAAGGCTATTTCGACACGCGCATCGTCTTCGTGTCGGAAGACGGGCCGAAGGACAAGCGCATCAAACGCCTGGCCATCATGGATCAGGACGGCTTCAACGTCCGTGCACTGAGCGATGGCAAGGACCTGGTGCTGACGCCGCGTTTCTCGCCCACCACCAACGAAATCACCTACATGGCCTTCGGCAACGATACGCCGCGCGTCTACTTGATGAACATCGATACCAAGCAGCGCGAGATCGTCGGCGAGTTTCCGAACATGAGCTTCAGCCCGCGCTTTTCGCCCGACGGGCAGCGCGTCATCATGAGCCTGCAGGATGGCGGCAATGCCAATATCTATGAGCTTGACCTGCGCTCGCGGGCGCTGCGCCAATTGACCAACGAAGCGGCGATCAACACGGCGCCATCGTATTCACCGGACGGGGCGCAAGTGGCGTTCGAATCGGATCGCGGCGGCGCCCAGCAAATTTATCTGATGGGATCCGATGGCGGCGGCCAGAACCGCATCAGCTTCGGCAATGGCCGCTATTCGACGCCGGTGTGGTCGCCGGATGGCAAGTGGATTGCCTTCACCAAGCAGGGCGGCGGCAAGTTCGCCATCGGCGTCATGAAGCCCGATGGTTCGGGCGAGCGCATCCTGACCGAGGGCTTTCACAACGAAGGCCCAACCTGGGCGCCGAACAGCCGTGTGCTGATGTTCTTCCGCGATGGCCAGGGCGCCAACGGGGGGCCGCAACTGTGGTCGGTCGATATCACCGGCTACAACGAACAGAAGGTACCGACGCCGGGCTTCAGTTCCGATCCGGCGTGGTCGCCGAAGCTCAATTGATTTTTGACCGGGGCCGGGGGGCTCCACAACGGAACGGCCGAGGGCGGGGATGCCCATCAAGCCGGGCCACCAACTCGAAAGCGGGAAGTACAAAATGATCAAGACAGTGAGTTTCAAGTTTGCCCTGGGCCTGTGCTGCGTTCTGGCGCTGGCGGCGTGTTCCAAGAAGCCGGCGTCCGATCTGCTCGGCGATCAGACCGGCACGGCGACTGGCCAGGCCCAACCCGGATCGGAGCAGGATTTCGCCGTCAACGCCGGCGACCGCATCTATTTCGAGGAAGACAAGTCGGTGCTGACGGCCGAGGCTCAGGAGACGCTCAAGCGCCAGGCGCAATGGCTGCAGACATACACCAATGTGTCGATCCAGGTCGAAGGCCATGCCGACGAGCGCGGCACGCGCGAATACAATATCGCGCTGTCGGCCAGGCGCGCCACGGCAACCCGCGAATTCCTGTTGACCCAGGGGGTTGATGCGGCGCGCGTGTCATCGATCGCCTATGGCAAGGAACGCCCGGCCGCACTGTGCGATGCCGAACAATGCTGGTCGCAGAACCGCCGCGCGGTGACGGTGATCACCGGTGGTGCGAAGACCAGCTAGAGGACCAACGGCCCGCGCATTTGACCGTTGTCTGGCCATCCCTTCCCATTGTCATCGCCGGATTCATTCCGGCGACCCATGGCGCAACAGAACCAAGCGCTGAGCGTGTTGCGCGATGGGTCCCCGGGACAAGCCCGGAGATGACAGAAATGAGGGGCGGCAATACACTGGGGTCAGGGAAAATTAACCCTGTTGCGCCAAAGTAAACAAAGGGTAAGTCCCGGTTGCCGGGGCTTGTTCCGTGATGGGTTCAGCAAGGCCTCGAAGGGGGCGGCTAAGGGAGTGGGTAGATGATTTCTCGACTGGCGATCTTCAAGACCGTTGCGGTGCTCTGCTGTTTCATGGCGCTGGCGGCATGCTCGAAGAAGAACACGCCCGATCTCGATGCCGGCACGGGGCCCGGCACCGGCGAAGTACGGCCAGGCTCGGAAGGTGACTTCACCACCAACGTCGGCGACCGCATCTATTTCTCCGAGGACAAGTCGATCCTGGCGCCAGAGGCCCAGGAGACGTTGCGCCGCCAGGCCCAGTGGCTGCAACAATACGGCAACGTCACGGTGCAGGTCGAAGGCCATGCCGATGAACGCGGCACGCGCGAATACAACATTGCACTCTCCGCCCGCCGTGCCACGGCGGCGCGCGAGTTCCTGATCGCGCAAGGGATCAACGGCAACCGCATCTCGTCCATTGCCTATGGCAAGGAACGCCCGGCGGCCCTGTGCGATGCCGAGCAATGCTGGTCGCAGAACCGCCGCGCGGTGACGGTGATCACCGGTGGCGCAAACTAGTGCCGCGAGTCATAGAAACTGCGGGTACAGTCTTTTGAGTTTAACGCGGGCGTCGGCAGTTGTGAATTGCCAATCGGCTTTGGCGTGATGTTTGTTGCGTTTTTCCTGCCATGCCGCGACTTCCTCAGTCAGCT
>JANPCS010000482.1:0-7538 GCA_031431065.1 Hyphomicrobiales bacterium
GGGAACTGCTCGATCAGCCAGTAAGAGACGGCCTGCACGCCGCCGGTAATGAACATCAGGCCCGACAGCACCAGCAAAACACCCATCACCTGTTCCACCCGTTTCAAGTGTTTGCGGAAGCCGCCCATGAACCCCATGAAAGTTCCAACGCCTGCCGCCGCCAGCATGAAGGGAATGCCGAGGCCTGCCGAATAGACGGCGAGCAATCCGGCACCTTTGAGGACATCCTGTTCGCTCGCGGCAAGTGTCAGTATGGTGCCCAGCACCGGACCGATGCACGGCGTCCAGCCGAAGGCGAAGGCAAGGCCAATCGCATAGGCGCCGGCCAATCCACCGGGATTGGCCTTGTGGTGATAGCGCACCTCGCGCGATAGCCAGAGGAAGCGGAAGACTCCGAGAAAATGCAGCCCCATAAGGATGATGATCAGGCCTGCAAACGAGGTGATCGGATTGAAGGAGAAGCCCAGCACCTCGACTGTGCGCCCCAGTTCCGCCCGTAGCATGCCGCCCACCCAGGAGGCACTGGCGCCAAGGGTAATGAAGACGGTCGAGAATCCGAAGACGAACATCAAGGCCGCCAGAAGCGTGCGCCGCCGCTCCTCGCCGGGCCTTGCCTTGTTGTCGGCCAGTTCTTCCAGCGACGTGCCGGTGATGAAACACAGATATGGCGGCACCAGCGGCAGCACGCAGGGACTGAGGAAGCTGATGGCCCCCGCCAGAAGGGCGGCGGCAATTGAAACGTCGAGATCCATGGCAATGTTATGTGACAGGCCCGGCGCCGGCTGGCAACTCACCCCTTGGCCGCAGGCCTTCACGTTGCCGTTGACAGATGTCTGAAATTCGATATGTTATATTATAACATTACATATCCGATTGGATCAATGATGCGCCTGCTGGTCCCCGCTATTGCCGCACTTCTCTTTGCCAGCCCTGCGCTTGGCGCGCCCAAGGTCATTGCCTCGGTGGTGCCGGTGCATGGCATTGTCTCCGCCGTGATGGGTGACTTGGGCCAGCCCGAACTGCTGCTGCAAGGCTCGATGCCGGAACACCGGGCCAGTTTCACCACCCGGCAGATCATCGCCCTCGGCAAGGCTGACATTGTCTTCATCATCGGCCATGGGCTGGAGGCCAAGCTCGCCCAGCTCTCCGGCAGCGAGGCGGTGAACGGCAAGATTTTCATCGAACTCTCGGAGGCACCGGGCGTTGCAACGCTGCCAATTCGCGAGGGTGGCGCTTGGGAGCCTCATGCTGATGAAGCCGCGGAAGCGGGGCACGAGGACCATGAAGACGGCGTGCTGAGCTTTGACCCGCATGTCTGGCTCGACCCCGGGAATGCCAAGGCCATGGCAACCCTGGTGGCCGCCGAACTCGCCAAGTCCGATCCCGAAAATGCCATGACTTATGCCGCCAATGCCACGTCTTTCGCGGCCTCGGTCGATGCAACGGCAAACGCCATCGACGCCGAACTCACCGCCGTGCGTGACCGGCCCTACATCGTCTTCCACGACGCCTATCACTATTTCGAAAAGCGCTTCGGCCTTGCCGCGGTGGGCTCGATCTCCGACGTCTCGGCCAGGGCACCTTCCGCCCAGAGACTTGAGGAAATCCGCCGGAAACTGACCGCGGCCAAGGCCGTCTGTGTGTTCCGCGAACCGCAATATGACGGAAAGCTGGTTGCCGCCGTCATCGAGGGAACGCCAGCCCGCGAAGGTGTGCTCGATCCCTTGGGTGCGGCGCTGACGCCCGGCCCCCAAGCCTATCAGCAATTGTTGAAGACCTTGGCTGCCAGCCTCAAGGCCTGCCTCGCCGGCTGACATTTGCCTTCACGATTTCGCCGCAATAGCCCATCATTCCGAAGCCTTGAGTCGAGAACATGGGCGGGAGTGATGATGCGCTGGATCACAGCGGCGGCAGTGTTTGCGGTAACCATGTGTGCATCTGCACCAGCCATGGCGCATCCCCATGTGTGGATCGAGATGCGTTCCGACGTGGTGTTCGATGACCAGGGCCTGATCACCGGCATGAATCTGATGTGGACCTTCGACGACGCCTATGCCGCGATGGCCGTCGACGGTCTCGACGCCAATGGCGACGGCGTCTATTCCCCGCAAGAGCTCGAACCGCTGACCAAGGAAAATCTCCAGTCGCTGAAGGACTATGATTATTTCACCGTCATGCGCTTCAACGGCGAGAACCAACCCTTCGGGACGATCGTCGAATCCGGGCAGATATGGTCCAACAACAAGCTGCAACTGCATTTTCAGCTGCCGCTGAAGACGCCGGTCGATCCGGTGAAGGGCGCATTCGCCGCCAAGGTCTATGATCCGGAATTCTATATCGCCATCGATTACGTTAAGGACGAGCCGGTGAGCGTCACCGGCAACATGCCGAAGAACTGCCAGCTGGTGGTGAAGCCCGTTCCGACCGATGCCGAGATCGAGGCGACGCGCACCATGCTGGCCACCAAGGGCAAGGACTGGAAGCCCGAGACAACCGAGGACTTCGGCGAAGTCTTCGCGCAACCGGTGGCCATCCAATGCCAGCCCTGACGCGGGTTCTGCTCGCCGTTTTCGCGCTGTTCTTCCTGCCGCTGGCGGCCTCCGCGCCGGTCGATGCTCAGTCTACGGAGCAATCGGCCCCGGCCGTGAAGATCGACAAGCGCAAGCTGCTGGTGCAGCCGCGCAACAGCGATGGCAGCGTCCAGGTGGTCGGCTTCTTCGAGGACCCGGTGCTCTGGGTCCGCGACCAGCAGCAGGCCTTCTACCGGCAATTGGCTGGCGCGCTGCGAGACATCAAAAGTTCAACCGGCCTTGCCGCTTCCTGGACCCTGGTGCTGCTGAGCTTCGGCTATGGCGTTTTTCATGCGGCAGGCCCCGGCCATGGCAAGGTGGTGATTTCGGCCTGGCTTCTGGCCACCGAGAACCAGCTCAGGCGCGGCATCCTGATTTCCTTCATGAGCGCCATTGTCCAGGCACTCACCGCCATCGTGCTGGTCAGCGTACTGTTCCTGGTGGTTGCCAGTGTCGGCTCCACCGCCCGCAATCTGGCGGGACTGCTGGAAAGCGCCAGCTACGCACTGATCGGCGCCATGGGGATCTATCTCGTCTGGACGGCACTTCGCCGCTTCTGGCCGGTCCGCGTGCTTGCTCTCGCTCCCACGACACAGCTCCATCACTTCGACAGTTTCGTGCCCCTGAATTCGGCGGGGGACGGGCATATGCACGGCCCCGATTGCGGCTGCGTCCACACGCACGTGCCAGCGGCGCGCGATCTTGACGGCGACTGGTCGCTGGCCCGCGCCCTGTCGCTGGCCTTCGCGGTCGGCATCCGGCCTTGCACCGGCGCCATACTGGTTCTGGTCTTCGCCAATGGCATGGGGCTGTACTGGGCCGGCATCTTCTCGACGCTGGCGATGGCGGTCGGCACCTTCATCACCGTTTCGGTGATCGCGGCGGTCGCCGTCTATTCCAGGAAACTCGCCACCCGCATGTTGCGCCAGAATGACCGCTGGCTCGATTGGGCGAGCTTCGGCCTCAGGCTTGGCGGCGGCGGCGTGATCGCCGGCCTGGGCGCCATCCTGTTCCTGGGCTCGCTCGGTTCCAGCAATGCCATGATGTGAGGAATCTGCTGCTTTAGTGTCTCGATTGCGCTAGATTTGGGTCGGGGATCGACTGCGATGGCAAAAGTGTTCTTCACGGCTAATCTACGCCGCCATGTGGACTGCATCAGCATGGAGGCCGGTGGTGCCACCGTGGCCGAGGTGCTGGCCAAGGTCTTCGCCGCGCAGGATCGTTTGGGCTATTATGTGCTCGACGATCAGGGTGCGCTCAGGAAGCACATGACCATCCTGGTTGACGGCCTGCGCATCGGCGATCTCGACAAGCTGACAGACCCTGTCAAACCAACAAGCGAAATCTGGGTCATGCAAGCCCTGTCGGGAGGATGAATGATGTCTGATCGCATTCTGGTTTCGACCCGCAAGGGGCTTTTCGAGATAGTCCGCAAGAACGGCGGATGGGCCGTGGCGGACTCTGCTTTTCTTGGCGACAACGTGACGCTGGCACTGCATGACACGCGCGACGGCACCGATTATGCGGCGCTCAACCATGGTCATTTCGGCGTCAAGCTGCAGCGCCGCGGCAAAGGTGGTGCCTGGACCGAAATCACCTGTCCCGCCTATCCGGCAAAACCCGAGGGCCTTGAGGACCTCGATGGCTGGGGCAAACCGGTGAAGTGGACGACGCAGATGATCTGGTCGCTTGAACCGGGTGGTGCCGATGAACCGGGCACGCTGTGGGCCGGCACCATGCCGGGGGGCCTGTTTCGCTCGAAGGATCGCGGTGAGTCCTGGGAGATGATGGACAATCTCTGGCGCATGCCGGAGCGCAACAAGTGGCTGGGCGGCGGTGCTGACATTCCCGGCATCCATTCGATCTGCGTCGATCCGCGTTCTTCGCAAACCGTGCGCGTGGCGATCTCCTGCGGCGGCGTCTGGGTGACCGAGGATGGCGGCGGCAGCTGGCGGCAATCGGCGCATGGCATGCAGTTCGACGACGGACCCGACGGACCTTCCACCGACCCCCATACGCAGGATCCGCACATGATGGTGCAATCGCCCTCGCACCCCGAGCGTTTCTGGGTGCAGCACCATTGCGGCATCTGGCGCTCCGCCGACAATGCGCTGAGCTGGCAGCGCGTCCATGCCAAGCCCTCAAGCTTCGGCTTCGGCGTCGTCGTGCATCCGAAAGATCCGGACACCGCCTGGTTCGTCCCCGGCATCAAGGACGAGAAGCGCTACCCCGTCGACGGCAAGCTGGTGGTGACGCGCACTCGTGATGGTGGCAAGAGCTTCGACGTGCTGTCAAAGGGCCTGCCGCAGGACAACGCCTACGACATCGTCTTCCGCCACGCGCTAGACGGCGATGACACGGGAGACCGCCTGGCTTTTGGTTCGACGACGGGAAATCTCTGGGTGAGCGAAAACCAGGGCGACTCGTGGGAGACGGTGAGCACGACGTTACCGCCGATACACGCGGTCAGGTTTGGGTGATGGCCGGGACATGCCCGGCCATGACGAAGCAATGGTAACTCTACCCCATGTCGTCATCCCCGGGCTTGTCCCGGGGACCTCTGGCAATCAGAACAGCTCATCGTAGAGATCGCGCCATTCCGGGTTCATGGTTGCGATCAGATTGTCCTTCCATTGGCGCGGCCAGTGCTTGATGTTTTTCTCGCGCTGGATGGCATCCACGACGAGTCCGAATGTCTCGTAGTAAACCAACTGCTTTAATCCGTACTTTCTGATGAAGCCCCGAAGAAGTCCCTCTTTGTGCTCATATGCACGCCGGGACAGATCTGAGGTCACGCCCACATAGAGGACACCATGCGGGCGGTTGGTCATAAAGTACATGTAGCCTTGACGCATTCGATGAGTGTGTCGGAACCAGATGGGCGTGACAAGCACGGCCATGACGGATCGGGAGATTTTTAGACGCCTCAATGAAAATCCCGTGATTTCGGAATAACCCGCACATTCCTTGGATGCCTTGCTGCCGGTTGCTGCGGGTCGGGGCCCGGCTTTCTCGGCAGGCTGCTGTCTTCCGCCAAAAGCCCCAGCCATGGTGTGCGGTCTTCGATGGCATTGGCCACCACGTGGATGATGTCGCCGGTGCGCTGCACCCGGCCCTTGATGAGCATGAGGCGCGAACCCATGACGATGGCCCGGTGGGTTTCCAGCACCTGCGGCCAGATGACGGCGTTACACACCGCGAACTCGTCTTCGAGCGTGAGGAAGACGACACCCTTGGCCGAGCCCGGCCGCTGCCGCACCAGAATGACGCCGGCGACTGTCACCGCAGCACCGTTGCGCACCGATTTCAACTTGGCATTATCCGTCACCTTGCGTTCATTGCACAGTGTACGGAGGAATTGCATCGGATGCGCCTTGAGTGACAGTTTCAGTGTCTGGTAGTCATTGACCACATGCTCGGAGAGCGGCATTTCGGGCAAGGTCACGGCGGCGTCGTCGCCCTGTTCGCGCGTATCGGCAAAGGTAAACAGCGGCAGCGCCAGCTTGGCCTTGGTCAGCGCCTTCACCTCCCACAGCGCTTGGCGCCGGTCGAGCCCCAGCGAACGGAAGGCATCGGCGGCCGCGAGTTTTTCGAGCGCGAGGACAGGGACGCCGAAAGAATGGAGATTCTGAATAGCCCCTTCTTCCTTATTCCCTCCCCCTTGTGGGGAGGGGAGGGTGGGGGTACCGCGAGTCCCGCTGGCAACCACCCCCCACCCCTGCCCCTCCCCACAAGGGGGAGGGGTGAGTAAGGCGTTACACTTCAGGGTGAGGGATTGTGAGAGAAGAGAGGCATCCTCGGCCTTCAGCCCATCGATCTCGCGCAGGCCAAGGCGCAGGGCGCAGCGGCTTCCCCCACCCGGCGCCTGCGGCGGAGCGAGGCGGGTGGGGGCTTCGAGCGTCGAATCCCACTGCGAATAACTCACATCCACCGCCCGCACCTCGACGCCATGCTCGCGCGCGTCGCGGACGATCTGGGCGGGAGCATAAAATCCCATCGGCTGCGAGTTCAACAACGCCGCCGCGAACACATCCGGGTAATGGCACTTGAGCCATGACGAGACATAGACCAGATGCGCGAAGCTCGCCGCGTGGCTTTCGGGAAAACCATACTCGCCGAAGCCCTTGATCTGGTTGAAGCAGCGCGCCGCGAAATCCGCGTCATAACCGCGCTCCACCATGCGGCTCACCATCTTCTGTTCAAGGCGGCCGATGGTGCCGCGCCGCCGGAAGGTGGCCATGGCCTTGCGCAATTCGTTGAGTTCTCCCGGCGTGAATTCGGCCGCCACCATGGCGAGCTTCATCGCCTGTTCCTGAAACAGCGGCACGCCCTTGGTGCGGCTCAGCACGTCGCGCAATTCGTTTGCCGGGCCGAAATCCGGATGCGGCGAGGGATAATCCTCGGGCTCCAGCCCGTCGCGCCGCCGCAAGTAGGGATGCACCATATCACCCTGGATGGGGCCGGGGCGGACGATCGCCACCTCGATGACGAGATCGTAGAAGCAGCGCGGTTTGAGGCGCGGCAGCATGTTCATCTGGGCGCGGGATTCGACCTGGAACACGCCGACCGAATCCGCCTTGCACAGCATGTCGTAGACGGCGGCATCCTCGCGCGGCACGCTGGCGAGATTATAGTGCAGGCCATACCAGGCTTCAATCAGCTCGAAGCTTTTCTGGATGCAGGTGAGCATGCCCAAGGCCAGCACATCGATCTTGAGAATGCCCAACGTGTCGATGTCGTCCTTGTCCCACTCGATGAAGGTGCGCTCGTCCATCGCCGCGTTACCGATCGGCACCGTCTCGTCGAGGCGGCCCTTGGTGAGGATGAAGCCGCCGACATGCTGGGAGAGATGGCGCGGAAACCCGGCGATCTCGTCCGACAGCTCGATGACTTTCGCCAGCAGCGGATCTTGCGGGTCGAGCCCCGCTTCCTGCAAGCGGCCATTGTGCATCTCCTCGCGCATCTGGC
>JANPCS010000483.1:0-1506 GCA_031431065.1 Hyphomicrobiales bacterium
TGAAGTAGACAGCGGTGTCGTTGCCATTGCCGCCGTCGATCACGTCGAAGCCACCGCCGCCCGAGATGTAATCGTCGCCACTGCGGCCGTTGAGGATGTGGCTGGCGGAGGAGTCGAAAATGTTATCGTCGAAATTGGTCAGGTCGATTTGCTCGATGTCGTTGAACACCGCCGAGGTGCCGTTGCTGTCGCGGATGAAGCCGCGCCCGCTTTCAAGAGCACTGTAAACCTCGATGTCGCCGCCGCCGCCCTGAACGAATGTCGAGACGATGCCGGGCACGAACTCATTGATCATGTTGACGGTGACCCCGGCATTGGCTTCGTTCACGGCCACGCTGGCGGGCACACCGCCGACAGTGATGACAGTGGCGGTCTGGAATACGATCTTGTCAAAGCCGTTGCCGCCGGAAAGGATATCCGTTCCGAAGTCACCGAGGTTGGTTTCAACCGCCAGTGTGTCGTTGTCATTGCCGCCAAACATCCGGTCATCGCCGATGCCACCGAACAACCGGTCATTGCCGTCGCCGCCAGACAGCAAGTCGCCGCCGCTGCCGCCGAGGAGAAGATCATTGCCGCCGCCGGTGCGCACTTCGTCGTCGCCGCCTTGGGCAAAGATGGTGTCGGAACCGGTGTCAGGAACGGACGAGAGGATTTCATCGGCCGAGCTGGAGCCGATGATGCGCTGGTTGCTGCTGCCGTTGTAAATGATGCGTGCCATGACTGCTGTCCTTATTCTGTGGTTCTGATTGGGGCCGATCCCCGCGATGAACTGCAAGCTAGGAGATACTTCAGGTTGCTGCAGTTCCCCCGGGAACAGTTCATCCGGCCGCCGCGGGATATGGCTCTTGACGATCAAGCCGCGGTCGGCCCACTCTCCCGATGGGAGTACAGCGGCGGAGGACGAGTCATGAATGCAGTGTTGAGACAAACGATCACCAGGAGGTTGCTGCTGACGGGTATTCCGGTGAGCTTCATGGTCAGGCCCTCATGGGCGGAAAGTGACATGGTTGGCGCGGCGGGCGATGTCCGCGGCAAAGTCGTGGCGCGGCGGACCGAGGATGTGCGGGCCCTAGCCAAGGGTGCCGGCCTCAGGCTCAAGGACAGCGTGGAGACCGAGACCGAAAGCTTTGCGCGCCTGGATTTTTCCGGCGGCACCACGGTGCATCTGGGCTCCAGCGCGAAGCTGTTGATCGACAAGTTCGTGGCCGAATCCGGCGGGTTGCTGGAGTTGGGCGAAGGCGCCCTGCTGTTTGACCGGGCGGACGAGTTGCCGAAGATCAAGCTCACGGTGCGCTCGCGCTTCGGCCTCATTGCAGTGCGCGGAACGAAGTTCTTTGCCGGGCCGAGCAAGGGGGCTTTCGCTGTGTTTGTCGAGCGCGGCTCGGTCAGGGTCGAGGCGGGCGGAGTGCCCAGGCGCCTCAATGCCGGCGAGGGCTGCGATATTCCAGCTGAAGGCCAGCCGCCCAGCGCGAAAAAGAAATGGGGCAAGGCGCGGATCGCCGAAGC
>JANPCS010000484.1:0-2018 GCA_031431065.1 Hyphomicrobiales bacterium
TCGGCCTTCTTGGCGTCAACCTTGGCAGAGTCAGCGGGCTTTGCCGCCGGCTTTTTTGCCACATCCTTAGCCATCGATCACTTCTCCCGAACGCTTGGCGACGCGCACTTTCTTGCCGTCGGCCAGAATTTTGTAACCCACCCGGGTCGGCTTGCCGTCCTTCGGATCGCGCAGAGCCAGGTTCGACACATGGATCGGCATTTCCTTGGTGACGATGCCGCCTTCCTGGGCTGCCGTCTGCTTCTGATGGCGCTTGGCGAGATTGACGCCACGCACCACAGCCCGATTCTCGGTGGGGATCATGCGGACGATTTCGCCCTGCTTGCCCTTGTCCTTGCCGGTGGTGACGGTAACCTTGTCACCCTTCTTGATTTTCAGTTTCGCCGCCATCACAGCACCTCCGGCGCAAGTGAGATAATCTTCATCTGGTTCTTGGCGCGCAGTTCGCGCGGAACGGGTCCAAATATGCGCGTGCCGACCGGCTCGCCTTGCGCATTGATCAGCACCGCCGCATTGCGGTCAAAGCGGATCACCGAGCCATCCGGACGGCGGATGTCTTTCGCCGTGCGCACCACGATCGCCTTCATCACGGTACCCTTCTTCACGCGGCCGCGCGGGATTGCTTCCTTGATCGACACGACGATGACGTCGCCCACCGAGGCATACCTGCGTTTCGAACCGCCCAGCACCTTGATGCACTGCACCCGGCGTGCGCCGGAGTTGTCCGCGACATCTAAGTTGGTTTCTTGCTGGATCATCTGATCACCCGTTCACTCGTGGGCTTGACGCCCGCTTCTTCTCTTTATGCCTGACCCAATTATGCTTGACCTAGGGCGACCTTCTCGACGAGGGTCCAGCGCTTCTGCTTCGACAGCGGACGCGTTTCCTCGATGCGGACGATGTCGCCGGCCTTGGCTTCGTTCTTCTCGTCATGGGCGTGGTACTTCTTCGACAATCGCACGGTCTTCTTCAGAACCGGGTGGCGCAGGCGGCGTTCCACCTTGACCACGATGGTCTTGTCGTTCTTGTCGCTCACCACGACGCCCTGCAGGATGCGCTTCGGCATTGTCTCTCTCCTACTTCGCGGCGGCAGCTTGCGACTGCGCCGTCTTGAGACGGGCGATGTCGCGGCGGATCTGGCGGATGCGCGCGGTATTCTCAACTTGGCCCGTCGCCCGCTGGAAGCGCAGGTTGAACTGCTCCTTCTTGAGCTTCAGGATATCATCCTTGACCTGGTCCTTGGTCAGTATGCGGATGTTTTTCATGTCCATCGCGGTCATCCTCTTATGCTTCGCCGAGGCGCGCCACGAAGCGCGTCTTGATCGGAAGCTTGGCGGCGGCCAGGCGCAGCGACTCTTCAGCCACGCTGCGCGGAATGCCATCGATCTCGAAGAGGACACGGCCCGGTTTCACGCGGGCGGCCCAGTATTCGGTTGAACCCTTGCCGGAACCCATGCGGACTTCGGCGGGCTTCTTCGACACCGGAACGTCCGGGAACACCCGGATCCAGATGCGGCCGGCGCGCTTCATGCCACGCGCCAGTGCCCGGCGCGCCGCCTCGATCTGACGCGCCGTCAGACGATCGGGCTCGGTGGCCTTGAGGCCAAAGGCGCCAAAATCCAGCGTGTTGCAGCTGGTGGCCCGCCCATGGATGCGGCCCTTGTGGGCCTTCCGGTACTTTGTCTTTTTCGGTTGCAGCATTTTCGCTAACCCTCAAACCCTCAAGCCGCGTCGCGGTCGCGGCGTCCGCGCGACCCCTGGTCCTGCGGCTCGTTCATGCGTCTGTCCTGCGCCATCGGATCGTGGTCAAGGATTTCACCCTTGAAGATCCAGACCTTGACACCGTTGGTGCCGTAGGTCGTAACGCAGTCGACGTTCCATAGTCCACATCCGCGCGCAACGTGTGCAGCGGAACACGGCCCTCGCGGTACCACTCGGTGCGGGCGATTTCAGCCCCGCCGAGACGGCCCGAACAGGTGATCTTGATGCCCTCGGCACCCATGCGCTGGGCCGATTGC
>JANPCS010000485.1:0-3240 GCA_031431065.1 Hyphomicrobiales bacterium
CGAAGATCGAGATGCGATGGTCTTGGGAGCGGAGTGCCAGGGCGGCGGCAAGGCCAGCGGGACCAGCACCACAAATGGCGATATGAAGGGATTTCGGCATGCTTGGCGCAAAGCCTAACGGAGCGGGCAGTGATGCGCCCACCGCAGAATGTCGCAGGGCAGCCTTGCACTGCTGCCACTTCCGCAATACGCACAGCACTCTAGGCTTTGCCAAGGACAGGAGATCACCATGCCAAATTCAGCCGCCTTTGTGGCGCCACCCGTCATCCTCGGCGCCAATGTCTTCGGCTGGAGCGTCGATGCGGCGTCCTCCTCGTCACTTCTCGATGCAGCCGTGGAGCGCGGGCTCACCGCCATCGATACGGCGGATATCTATTCGTATTGGGCGCCCGGCAACGTTGGCGGCGAGTCCGAAACAATCATCGGCAACTGGATGCGGCAGCGCGGCAACCGTTCGCGCATCAAGATCCACACCAAGGGCGGGGCACCAGGTGCCCCCGGCGACCTCGCCAATGCCAATGCCACGGCAGCTTACCTGACGCGCGCCGTCGAGGCTTCGCTGAGGCGGCTCGGCACCGATCACATCGATCTCTACTATGTTCACTACGACGACAAGGTGACGCCGCTCGAAGAGACACTCGCCTGCTTCCAGCGCCTGATGACGGCGGGAAAGATCGGCGCCATCGGCGCCTCGAACTATGCGCCGGATCGCCTGACGGCGGCGATGGAGGCTTCAGAGAAATTCGGCCTGCCGCGCTATGCGGTGCTGCAGACACATTACAACCTTGCCGAACGCGCACTCTTCGAAGCGGAATTGCAGGCCCTATGTGCGCGCTACAATCTCGGCGTGATGGCTTACTTCGCACTCGCCAAGGGTTTTCTCTCCGGCAAGTACCGCGACAAGAAAGATGCCGCAAGGAGCGCGGCGCGGGCCGATGGCGCAATGGCCTATCTCAACCCACGGGGGCTGCGCATCCTGGCAGCCGTTGATGCCGTCGCCGCAGTCCGCAATGCCAACTGTGCGCAAGTGGCGCTGGCCTGGCTGGTGGCCAAGCCCAATGTCAGCGCCATTGCCAGCGCCACCAAGGTGAGCCAGCTCGATGATCTTGCAGCCGCTGCAACGCTGCGCTTGACGGCTGCCGAACTTGCCGCCCTTGATGAGGCCTCAAGTCAGGGGTGATCCGGTTCCCGGCCTAAGGCCCCGGCACCAGCAGCGCGATGCTCATGCGCAGCGCCACGGCAATGGCCGAAACGGCGGTGACCAGGGCGGCCTGCGCATTGAGGATTTGCGAGCGGTTGATCGACACGACGATGCGGTTGATGTCGGTGGCGTTCAACTCTTCGCCTTTGGAAACGCGGCGCACCCGGTTCTGGCTCGACTTGAACCACAGCCACGACGCCAGAAGTGCCGCAATGATGGCAACGGAATCGAGAAGCAACGGTAAGAACGGCAGCATCGCTCAATCAGGCGTCAGTGACCGAACCAGAACGGCGAACGCCGCATGCCGCCATAGATCGACAAGCGCTCCGCCCCCTCCTCAGCATCACCGCGGCGATGGAAACCATGGGTATCGGCAATGACCAGCGTGTTGGCCTTGGCGGTCATCACGCTCGGCTCCGGCAGGCCAAGGCTGCGCAGTTCCTGCTCGGTGGCGCGGAAGGCACCGCCCTCGCTCCTGATGCCGCGTGACGCCTGGAGACTGCGGTCATACTCCCATTTCAGACGTCTAGAATCCGAGCGATTGGAACCTTTCACATAAATGAACGGCCCGGATTCGGGTCCGGCATCCTCAAGGAAAAACCAGAACTTGATGGTGAAGTGGAACGTGTCGCGGTGGAAATCCTTCTGGTCGTCATGCACATCTTGAGGGCCGTGCCGCAGGTAATAGAGCGACACCGCGCTGTCGGGGAAATCCCGACCTTGCGCCGATGCATAGAAATTGCGGAAGCGCGGCTCATGAATGGCTTTGTGCGTGACCGGCGTGCGCTGCGCGGAGAGCGTTATGAAACGGTTCAGCGTGCCGCCGTCGAAACGGTCAAACCCCATGCCGTTGCCGAAGGGTTCCTTGGCGCCGAAGCCCGCCAGGCGATTGTCGCGCGGCGGAAGATCTTTCAAACTATTGCGCAATTCCGATACCGCCTCGGCCCTGACCTGTTCGAACTGCTGCGGCGGCAGAAAGTCCGGCACGGCCACGACGCCGTCCTGCCGCAACGTTTCGATCCACGGCTTGTTTTCAGGCGTAGGCTTCCACATCGCCCAGCGCATGCGGTCGAAGCGGTCGGCCGTCACGATCCGCGCCACATGCAGGCCGGCGGCATTGGCGATACGATTGCCGATCAGCGGTTTCGAGAAGTCCTTCTCGGAGGACAGGACAGCCAGCGGATTCCACATGTTTGCGAGTTCTCCAGGAGGCTGTGTTTTTGGCAGGCTGGTGCGCCCCGTCAACCACAATTTGGGAGTAGCCTACAGATCGCCGATGGCCCGCCGGAAGGCCCGCACGGTTTCCGCCATGCCAAGGCGCAAGGCATCGGCGATGATGGCATGGCCGATCGACACTTCCAGCAGATTGGGGAGTGCCGCAACCAGCGCCGGAAGATTGTCTTCAGTCAGATCATGCCCGGCATTGAGGCCGATCTCCGCTGCCGCGGCCGCCTTGCCGCAAGCCACAACCTTGGCGAACTCGCGGGCGACATCTCCAGGCGCAAAGGCGCCGCCATAGGGGCCGGTGTAGATTTCGATGCGGTCGGCGCCAACTTCTTTAGCCAACGCTGGCAGCGCCGCATCGGCATCGACGAACAGCGAGACCCGCATGGAGCCCTTGTGCAACCGGGCGATCACCTGAGTCAGCAGAGCGCGGTTGGCGGCGATATCCCAGCCATGGTCGGAGGTGCCCTGCCCCGGATCGTCGGGCACCAGCGTCACCTGATCGGGCTTCTCTTCCTCAACCAGCGCCAGGAAGCGGGCATCGGGATAGCCCTCGATGTTGAACTCGGCGCCGGGGAATTCCGCCCGGATCATGTTGCGGAGTACCGTCACATCGCCGTGCCGGATGTGGCGTTCATCAGGCCGCGGATGAACGGTGAGGCCGGCAGCACCTGCTTCCAGCGCAACACGCCCAAGTCCTTCGACCGACGGCCACGGCAGATCGCGGCGGTTGCGCAGATAGGCGATGGCATTGACATTGACCGACAATTTGCACGGCACAGGCAGGCGCTCCCAACTCAGAGGCCTGATATAGA
>JANPCS010000486.1:0-3161 GCA_031431065.1 Hyphomicrobiales bacterium
GGGGCCAAATCCATCAGGGCTCGGATAGCTGCCGACGCGCCAGCTCTCGCGCGCATATCGAGCCAATGCCCGAGGAGGATGAAAACCAAAAGAATTGCCGATGCTTCATAGAACTGCTGGCCGCCGTAGATGAAGGTAGAGCCCACGCTGAACAGGTATCCCGTGCCGACACTGAGGACGACAAGCACCGCCATGTTGGCGACGCCGCTGCGGATCGCGCGGTAAGCCGCGACGATGAAGGGCCAAACCGGATAAAGAATTGCGGCGCTGGCCAGAATGAACAGCACGAGATCGAGCCGCAGTCCGAAGGGCGGCGGAATTTGCATGAAGTCCATGCCCATCGGCGAGAGGGCGACTATCGGCAGGCTGAAGCCGAGTGCTATCCAGAAGCGGTTGCGCATGTCACGCGCCATCGCCTGCATGTCCATGCCAGCGCCGTGGCCCATTTCCTGCGCCATTGCATCGCTCGTCTCGCCGCCATGAGATTTGTGTTCCGCCTTCGCATCGGCTGGTTTGGCCGCAGGCTCTACGACCGCTGAGCCGGCTTTATGCGACGGGGTGTGCTTAGGCTTGACCGGGCTGTTGGGGGCAGACGGCAGAGACTTGCCCGGCATCGCTTGATCAGCACAAACATGTTTGGGCAGCGCTTCGCCCGTACAGTGAAAGCCGCACTCCCTGATTGCGGCCTGGATTGCCGGGAGGCCGATCTTGCCCGGATCATATGTGACGGTTGCCGATCCGGAGACCGGATTGACCGCCACGCGGCCCACGCCCGCAATACGCTGCAATTGCTTTTCAATTCCCCGAGCGCCCAGGACAGAGAACAGATTGCCGACGTCAAGCGTGCTGGTTGTCATTGTTGCTGATCCCAAGCCTGGTAAAGATTTGCCGTTAGCAACACTTGTTGTTTTCTGAAATTGTTGTGTTCGGCGAAGCATTTGGCATGAATTCCAGTCCTTTTGCCCTTAGTCACTTCCGATGGCTTACATATTGAAATGGACAGCAACATATTGGAGTGGGCTGCCACCGGAATCGCCTCTCAGATTTAGCCTTGCTTGATAAGAGTCAATTGTTGGGATAAGTACCGCTTAATTTGTCATCCTACCGGTCAACCTTGTCTCCCCATGGTCTTCGCCAATAACGGTAACGCGAATCATTGCTAAAAAGTTCCTCACTGGAAGTACCTTGCGCAAGACGAGGGGTTTGCAAAGTGGCCGCCGCAACAGTGGTTCACGGAATTTCTGTCTGTTCCACATGAAATTTGGCTTATGCGGCGGTCGAAAGATTTTGCTCTCGCCAGTGTGACTTGACTGGGATTTGACCCGCCGCTATCTGATAGGAATGACATTCTCGTGGCCAAGGCGAAACTGCCGCATGCTGATCTGCGTGTTGATCGCCCTTGGCTTGCTGTTGGGGCCGGTGCAGGCCACGGCGATGTCATTGGCGCCGCAGACGATGGTGATGGGCGAAGCATGCCCGAAGAAGCAGTCATGCTGCGACATGTCAAAATCCACGCGGACCTGCACTGACACTGCAGTTTGCTTCGCGAAGTGTGGCGGCGCAGCAGGATTTGAACAACAATCCGGGAGTGTGGGCCTCTTATTCACCACCACGATTGTCCATTCTGCTCTGGCTTTGGCCCTATCGCCCTTCGCGCCACCGCCATTGCGAAGACCCCCACGCGTCTGACCTCCTGAATCATGATGTCCGGGATGCGCACCGCGCTGCCCGCAGCCTTGCATTTTTGAGGTATTCCCCATGCGTGTTCTTGCACGATTGCTGTTGACGTTGCTGCTGATCGCTTTTGGCGGCGCGGCAGGGTTCCTTTCCGCCACAACCTTCCGTCCCCATTGGGAGGCGCTGGCCTCGCAGATCGGCGGCAAAATGCCCGACACCGTGGCTGCCGCGCCATCGGGCGAGCGGAAAATTCTCTATTACCGCAATCCCATGGGCCTTCCGGACACATCGCCGGTCCCCAAGAAGGACTCGATGCAGATGGACTATATCCCGGTCTATGCCGACGAAGGCACCAGCGATCCGTCGATTGTCAAGGTGAGCGTCGAGAAGGTGCAGCGCGCCGGTGTGCGCACCGAACCGGTCGAGAAGCGCGTGCTGTCGGAACCGATCCATGCGCCGGGCTCGATCCAGCTCGACGAGCGGCGCGAGCGTTCGATCACGCTGCGGGCCGAGAGTTTCATCGAAAAAGTCTATGCCGGGGCTACGGGCCAGCACGTGAAGGCGGGTGAACCGCTGTTCCGTTTCTACAGCCCACAGATCGTCCAGGCAATGGTCGACTACCGGCTTGCAGTGGCTGGCGGCCAAAAGCAGGCGGGAGCCCGCAAGCTGCGCAATCTCGGCATTCCGGAAGAGTTCATTGCCACCATCCCGGCGAAGGGCGACATTCCGTTTTCAATGGATTGGCCGTCACCGGTTGACGGCGTGCTGATGAGCAAGTCGGTCGTCGCCGGCGCCCGTACCATGCCGGGCGACGAACTCTACCGGCTGGCCGACGTTTCAACAGTCTGGGTCATTGCCGATGTCTCCGAGGTGGACGTTGGCCGCGTTAAGATCGGCGATCCGGCTGAAGTCACTTTGCGTTCCTATCCAGGTGAGATATTTCGCGGCAAGGTTGCCTTCATTCTCCCCGAGTTGAAGGCCGAAACCCGAACGGCACAAATCCGCATCGAACTCCCCAATCCCGGCCACAAGCTGCTGCATCGCATGTATGCCGATGTGGTGATCGATACCGGGCAATCGGCGGGCGTGCTTGCCATCCCGGCGTCGGCGATCATCGACAGCGGCAACCGTCAGGTGGCGATCGTTCAGGTGAGCGAGGGCCGCTTCAAGCCCATGGAGGTTCGGGTTGGCCGCAGGGGCGCTGGCTATGTGGAAATTCTCGAAGGTCTGAGGCAAGGCGAGCAGGTCGTCACGCGGGCCAATTTCCTGATCGACGCCGAAAGCAATCTCCAGGCGGCGCTGACCGGGCTTTCGGCTCCGGAAGGGGAGGCGCAATGATCGCCAGGATCATCGAGTGGTCGGCCCGCAACATGGTGCTGGTGCTCATCGGCACATTGTTTCTGGCGCTCGCCGGCGCCTATGCGGTGAAGTCTACGCCGCTCGACGCCATCCCCGATCTTTCGGATACACAAGTCATCGTCTAT
>JANPCS010000487.1:0-12168 GCA_031431065.1 Hyphomicrobiales bacterium
ATGCCCAGCACGATGGCAAACAGCATGGCGCAGAAGGTCAGCTCCAGCGTCGCCGGGAACAGCGTCGCGAACTCGTGCAGAATGGGGGTCTTGGAAACAATGGACGTTCCGAAGTCGCCGTGCAGGATGGCGGAGACATAGTCGAGGAACTGCTTCCACACCGGCTGGTCGAGGCCCATTTCATGGCGCAGCTGATCGAGGCGCTCAGGTGAAATGCCGCGTTCGCCACGGCGAACCTCAATGGGGTCGCCGGGAACCAGCCTGATCATCACGAAGGTGACGAACATCAAGGCAAAGAAGGTCGGCAAAGTGAGCGCCAGACGCTTCAGGAGAAATCGGAACATGACGCCTCAAACTATTGCCTCCCCCCCTTGCGGGGGAAGGTGGATCGCGCAAAGCAGGCAAGCTTGCGCAGCCTGCGCGAGCTTGGCTGCTGCGGCGCGAGACGGATGAGGGGGACTTGCGTTGGAGGCAACCCCCTCATCCGGCGCTTCGCGCCACCTTCCCCCGCAAGGGGGGAAGGAAGTGCCATTGTTTTTCTACTCGGCGACGTCGACGAAGTAGAACTGGTGCTTGCCAAGCGGGCTCACCTTGTAGCCCGAGACTTCCTTGCGGATCGGCTCGTACACCGTGGAGTGAGCGACGTTCAGCCACGGCACCTGATCGTCGACAATCTTCTGGGCATCGACGTAGAGCTTGGTGCGCTCGGCCTGATCGGTGATTTCCACGGCCTTGGTGATGTCGCCCTGGAACTGGGTGTTGCACCACTTCGGGATGTTCTGGACGTTGGGCTTGCCGTCCTTGTCGCAGCCAAGGAGCACGGCGAGGAAATTGTCCGGATCGCCATTGTCGCCGGTCCAGCCGAGGAGACCCATCTGGTGCTCACCGGCCTGCAGGCGCTTCCTGTATTCACCCCATTCAAAGGAGACGAGCGTGGCATTGACGCCAACCTTGGCGAGGTCCGCCTGCATCATTTCCGCCATGCGCTTGGCATTGGGGTTGTAGGGGCGCTGCACCGGCATCCACCACAGGTCGGTGTCGAGCTTCTCGACGCCGGCCGCCTTCAGCATTTCCTTGGCCTTGTCGGGATTGTACTCATAGTCGACCGCCTGGTCGTCATAAGACCACATGGTCGGCGGGATCGGGTTCTTGGCCTTCTGGCCAGCCCCTTGGTAGACTTCCTTCAGGATGGCATCGCGGTCGATCGCCATGGCGATGGCCCTGCGCACTTCCACCTTGTCGAAGGGTGGCTTCATGTTGTTCATCGCCAGATAGCCGATATTGAGGCCCGCCAGTTGCAAGAGTTGCACGTCAGGATTTTTGCTCATGGCTTCAAGATCGGCCGGATTTGGCGCAATCATCACTTGGCATTCATTGGCCTGGAGTTTGGCGTAGCGTGCCGTCGGGTCCGGGGTGATGGCATAGACCAGATCGTCGATCTTGGGCTTGCCACCCCAATAATCCGGGTTGGCCTTAAAGCGGATGACCGCATCCTTCTGATAGGCGACGAAGGAGAACGGACCGGTACCCACAGGAATCTGGTCGAACTGCTCGGGTGTGCCCTTCTGCATCAGGTAGTCGGCATATTCGGCCGACTGGATGGTGGCGAAATCCATGGCGAGATTGGCGATAATCGGCGCATTGGGCTTCGTCAGTTTCATCACAACAGTTAGATCATCGGCACCCTTCTCGATCGAGGCGAGAAGGTCCGGCATGCCCATGTCGTTGAAATAGTCATAGGCGCCGCCGGAGACCTTGGCGAAGGGGTGATCCGGCTTCCACTGGCGGCCAAACGACCAGATCACGTCATCGGCGTTGAAATCACGCGTCGGCGTGAAGCCGTTGACACCGGAATGGAACTTGACGCCCTTGCGGAGATGGAAGGTGATGGTCTTGCCGCCGTCCGAGACCTCATAGCCCTCGGCGAGGCCAGGCTCGGTTGCCGTGGTGCCGGGGGTAAATTGTACGAGGGTGTTGTAGACCGGGCGCGCCGCATCGAGGCTGGTGCCGGTGGTATTGATCGACGGGCTGAAGTTCTCGGGCGAACCTTCCGAGCAATAAACCAGCGACTTGGCACTTGCCGCGCCAGCCACCAACATGGTGGAGGCGAGCAGCGCCGCGCCGAAAAGTGTTGTGAATTTCATCTCTAACTCCCTGACATTTTTTGATCCGCCCCGCCGGGGCGTTGCAGCACTTAAGCACGTTTTTCCGGCTGATCAAAATTTGTGCCGGGTCTGCGGAAAAGCCTCTGGTTCTTGAGCGCCGGTCTGCCATATTCTAAAGAAATTCAGGAGTTCCGCCATGACCGAGCTTGCACGAGAGACCATTGAAGCCTTCCGCCGTGATGGCGCAGCCGTGCTGCGGGGACCCTTCAAGGATTGGGTCGAGGTCTTGAGGGCCGGGATCGCCCGCAACATGGCGGAGCCCTCGGCGGACGTGCGCATCTATCAGGGCCAGAACGGTGCCGGGCGTTTCTTTGGCGATTATTGCAACTGGGATCGCATCCCCGAATACAAGGACTTCATCTTTAACTCCGATGCCGCCCACATCGGACGCCAGCTTATGGGTTCCAGATCCGTGCGGCTGTTCCATGAGCATGTGCTGGTGAAGGAAGCGGGTGCCGATGTGCCGACACCGTGGCATCAGGACCAGCCCTACTATTGCGTCGATGGCAGCGAGACGGTGAGCTTGTGGATTCCGCTCGACCATGTGCCGCGCGAGCGCACGCTGGAATTCATCGGCGGCTCGCATAGCTGGGGCAAGTATTTCCGGCCCGAACGTTTCAACAAGACGGCTCTGAACGAGAATGACGGGCTGGAGCCGGTGCCGGACATCGAAGGCAATCGCCAAGGCTTCAATATTCTCGGCTGGGAACTTGAACCCGGTGACGCCGTGGCCTTCAACTACAAGACACTGCATGGCGCGCCCGGCAATAATTCCAAGGCCGAACAGCGCCGGGCGTTCTCGCTGCGGCTGATTGGCGACGATGTTCGTTACGCGAGGCGCGAAGGGGTCAACACTTCGCCGCCGTTTCGCGGCGTGCAACTTCCACATGGCGCGGTGATGGACGCGCCGGAGTTTCCGCTGCTGGTTGGATAGTTCTTCACCCAAATCGCAGTGGTGAAATCTCGGCCAGCACCAGTCCTTCATCCATGATGTCGGACGGGGGATTCTCATGGCGCAGCAGGGCGGCGGCGAGGCGCGACAGGGCGGGGGCGGACTGGATACCGTAGCCGCCCTGGCCGATCAGCCAGAAGAAGCCATCCTCGGCCTTGTCATAGCCGACAACCGGATTGCCATCTGGCGCAAAGGAGCGCAGGCCGCCCCAGGTGCGTTCGACGCGTGTCACGTCGAAGTCGACGGCTTGCTGGAAGCGGTCGATGCCTTCGGCCAGCGTCATGTCGTCGGCATAGGCATCGTGCGGCTCGACGGGTGTGGCATCGGCCGGCGAAACCAGAAGCTTTCCCGACTGCGGTTTGCAATACCAGGTCTCGGCGCAATCGATGGCCATGGCCCAGTCCATGACATTCATGCCATCGGGCACCGGCACCACGGCAATCGAGCGGCGCCGGGGCTCAAGGCCGGTGCGGCGCTTGCCCGCCAGTTCCGCGACATGGTCGCCCCAGGCCCCGGCGGTATTTACTATCATCTGTGTACGGAGTGATTTTCCGCCAGCAGTGACGATCCAGTTGCCGTGCCGCTCGATGGCGGTCACCGGGGCCGCGCACAAGAGACTTCCACCGCGCGACTTGAACAGCTTCAGATAGGATTGATGCAACAGATCGACGTCGATATCGGCGGTGCCGGGATCGAGCAGGGCGCGGCGGGCATAGCCATCCCGGAGCAACGGAAATCTGGCCTTGGCATCGCGTAGTGCAATCTCACGCATGCCGTGTTGCGCGGCGTTCAAGCGGTCGAAGCCGGCTTCCTGACCGTCTGGCATCAGGAACAGCGAATCGCGCGGGGTCAGAAAGTTACCGGCTTCGTATTCCCGCCTTGAGGCACGGGTGAGGGCGCAAATCGATGGCGGGCCATAATTCGGCTCATAGGTCGCAGCCGAACGGCCGGTGGTGTGATAGCCCGGCTGATCTTCCATTTCGGCGACCAGCACGCGATGGCTTTGCGCCAGATGGGCTGCCACCGAAGCACCGGCAATGCCGGCGCCGATGACGATGATATCGAATTCGGTAGTCATGGCCGATCCATAGCCGTGTGTTCGGGCCTTGCGCAACAACACTCATCTGTTCCAACATGAGTGCCATGACCGAAGTGACATTGCATTTTCCACTCGCCGAGTACCGCCGCCGCATCGCTTTGACACGTAGCGAGATGATGAGGCGCGGGCTCTATCTCATCATCGTGTCGGACCCGTCCAATATGGCGTGGCTCACCGGTTATGACGGCTGGTCCTTCTACACGCATCAGGCGGTGCTGCTGGGGCTTGAAGGCGAGCCCATCTGGTGGGGCCGGGGAATGGATGCCAATGGTGCCAGGCGCACGGTGTTCATGTCCCCTGACAATATCGCCGGCTACGAAGACACCTATGTGCAGAACCCCGACAGGCATCCGATGGAGGATCTGTCGAAGATAATCGCCGTTCGCGGCTGGCCGCGCGCGCGGATCGGCGTGGAGATGGACAATTACTGGTTCTCGGCGGCGGCCAACCAGTCGCTTCGAACGCATCTGAAGGATGCGGCGTTCTCCGATTGCACCGGCCTTGTGAACTGGCAGCGCATCATCAAGAGCGATCACGAGGTGGCATTCATCCGCCGCGCCGCGAAGATCGTCGATGCCATGCATGCCAAGGTGGCCGAACTGGTGGAACCGGGCCTCAAGAAGAATGTGCTGGTGGACGAAATCCAGAAACAGGCGATCCTCGGGGCGGATGTCCATTGGGGCGACTATTGCGCCTTCGTGCCGATGCTGCCTTCGGGGCTTGATGCGACGGCCCCGCATCTCACCTGGGACGACCGGCCCTTCAACAACAACGAAGGCACCTTCTTCGAACTGGGCGGCTGCTACCGGCGCTATCATGCGCCACTGTCGCGCACGGTGTATCTGGGCAAGCCGCCGCAGAAGTTCCTCGAGGCAGAGAAAGCCGTGCTCGAAGCCACGCAAGCCGGGCTCGACAAATGCATGCCCGGAACGACCTGCGGCGAAGTGGCGGAAGCTTTCTTCGGCACCTTGCAGAAACGCGGCTTCAGCAAGGACTCGCGCGCCGGTTATTCGATCGGCCTGTCCTACCCGCCCGACTGGGGCGAGCGCACACTGTCCATCCGGCGCGGCGACAGAACCGTGCTGCAACCCAACATGACGCTGCATTTCATGCCGGCCCTTTGGCTTGATGACGGGGGGCTGGAATTGTCGGAGACGATTCTCATTACACCTACAGGGTCTGAGTGCCTGTGCCAGACGCCGCGCCAACTCGTCATCAAAACCTGAGGTATATGAATGGCACCCTTCAACCAGCCGGTTTCCGGCCTCGTTACGCCGCGCTTTGGCGGCATCGCCACGTTCATGCGCTTGCCGCATGTGCCGCTGGAGGAGGCGGCAAATATCGACATCGGCATCGTCGGGGTGCCGTGGGATGGCGGCACCACCAACCGGCCGGGGCCGCGCCATGCGCCCCGCCAGATGCGCGACATGTCGGCGATGGTGCGGCGCATGCACCAGACCATGCATATCGTGCCCTATGATCTCGCCAATGTCGCCGATCTCGGCGATTGCCCGGTGAACCCGGCGAGTGTCGACGACGCGCTGAAACGCGTCGAGACGTATTTCAAGGCGCTGGTGGCTAAGGGCATCCGGCCTTTGTCGGCGGGCGGCGATCATCTCTGCTCGCTGCCGATCCTGCGCGCCGTTGGCGAAAAGCGGCCCGTCGGCATGATCCATTTCGATGCCCACACCGATCTCTATGACGGCTATTTCGGCGGCTTCAAATATACCCACGGCACGCCGTTCCGCCGGGCCATCGAGGAGGGCGTGCTCGACCCCAAGCGGACCATCCAGATCGGCCTTCGTGGTTCGATGTACGATCTTGAGGATTTCGAGTATGGCGAGAAAATGGGGGTGCGCATGGTGCGCATCGAGGAGGCGATGGAGAAGGGATTGAAGGCCATCATGGCGGAGGCCCGCCACATCGTCGGCGGCCAGCCCACCTATGTCAGCTTCGATATCGACATGCTCGACCCGGTCTATGCGCCCGGCACCGGCACGCCGGAAGTGGGCGGCTTCACCACCTTCCAGGCGCAACAGATGCACCGTGAACTGAGGGGGGTGCATATTGTGGGCGCCGATGTGGTGGAAGTCTCGCCGCCGTTCGATCCATCGGGCATCACCGCGCATGCCGGGGTGACGATGATGTTCGAGATCTTGTGCTCGATGGCCGAGGATGTGGCGAAGCGGAGGAAGTAAGTAAGAGGCCCTCATCCGCCCTTCGGGCACCTTCTCCCATGGCTTTGCAACGGGCGAAGGCACATCACCATGTGCGCCTTCTCCCGCCATCGGTGGGAGAAGGTCCCGACAGGGGGATGAGGGCTCTTCAAGCGAACACCGCCACTTCAATCGCCGTCGGATTGAAGTTGTTGCAGGGGTTCAGCACCTGCGGGCAGTTGGAGATCACCGCCAGCACGTCCATCTCGGCGCGGATATCGACGTGATCGCCGGGCTTTGATGAACCAAGCGCAATTGCCGCCTCGCCGGCGGCACCCACCGGCACGGTCATGAACCAGTTGACGTTCGGCACGATGTCGCGCCAGCCGAGGCCGTAGGGTTTGAGGGCGATGAGAAAGTTCTCGCGGCAACCCGTGTTGCCAACGCCATAGAGCAGGCGGTTCGAGGGTTCGGAGCAACAGCCGCCAATGGTGTCGTGGCCGCCGAAGGTATCGGCTACGATGGTGAAGAGCGGATTGGCGCGGTCGGAATAGAGCACGTCGCCGGTGGTGAGCAAGATGTGGCCGGCCTTTTTCATGGTGTTGGGTTGATGATAACGCTCATCGAAATCATTGGCATTGTAGCAGAGGAAATCGACCGCCTGCCGGCCGTGGGTGTCGATGATGCGCAGCGTCTGGCCCTTGTGGATGATGCGGCTCCAGGGCTTTCGCGCGGCGACGATCTCGCGGTGGACTTCGTGCATCATGTAAGCTGGCGTTCGAACAGCTTGCCCCAGTGCGGCATGACATCGGTTACCCCTGCGAGCCGCAACGCATGCCAGGCCATGGCGTGATTGGATGAGGTGACCGGCACACCGGTCTCGGCTTCGATGGCGCTTGTGGCTTCCGCCAGCCGCACCGAGGTGCAGGAGACGAAGACGGCATCGACAGGCGCTTGCGCGAGGATGGTCTTGACGCCCTGCTTCACCGAGGCCGGGGTGATGCGCGAAACCTCGCCGTCATCCTGCTCGTTGAAGGAGCCGAAGACCGGGACGTCGAAGCCGCGCGCAGCGATGTAATCCGCGACGATGCGGTTGACGTCGGCGCGATAGGGGGTGAGCACGCCGATGCGCTTGGCGCCCAGGGCCCTGAAGGCCGCGAAGGCGGCGGTGATCGGCGTGGTGCATTTTGCATCGGGCCGCACCGAACGGATGTGGCCGAAGACTTTTTCCTCGCCAATCGCCATCGAGGCGGAGGTGCAGCCATAGGCCACGACATCGAGAGGGCTGCCGGGCAGGATCACATCGGTGGCGGCGGCAATGCGCGGCTCCATGGCGCGCAGCGTTTCAGGGGTGATCTGCACGTCGTTGAGGATGCGGCTCTGGTACAATGCGACGCCCGCAAGTCCGCCCAGAATGGCGCGCCACTCATGCTCGATGGTATAGTCGGTGGCCAGCACCAGAAGGCCGATGCGAGCGCGGCTGGCAATGCCGCCATCGGTGGCGAAGGGCAGATGCTCCAGAAGGATCATGCCGGTTTCAGCGGTAAACCCTCGTGCAACTTCATTCATCGCTGCTGTTCCCCGGCAAGCCCAGCGGGCATTTCTATCAGATATTGCGACATCAACCTATAGTGCCTCGACGATGATTCGAATGCTCCACGGCATCGCTGGTCTGACGGGATGGCGCCGCGCCGCGCTGGCCATTAGCAGTGGCTGCGTGGCGGCGCTGGCGATGCCGCCCATTGACTTCTGGCCGGCCCTGTTCATTGCCATCCCTGTTTTCCTGCTGCTGTTAGGCGGCCAGCCGCCGCGCGGCTGGCTCGCGGGTTTCGGCACCGGCTGGTGTTTCGGGTTCGGCTATTTCGCATTTGCCTTTCACTGGATCGGCTTTGCCTTTCTCGTCGATGCGGCGACGTATCTGTGGATGATGCCCTTCATGCTGGGCGCACTCGCCGGTGGCATGGCGATTTACTGGGGGCTTGCAGCCGTGGCGGCGAGGCGGCTTGGCGGAGGTGGCTTGCCGTTGGTCCTGATGTTTGCGGCCTGCCTGGGGATCGCCGAATGGCTGCGCGGCCATCTGCTGACCGGGTTTCCCTGGGCGGCACCGGGCCTGGCGGTTGATGGCATGGGGGCGATGGCGCAGCTTGGTGCGGTCTTCGGCATGCCGGGACTGACAGTGCTGATCGTGTTGTGGGCTGGACTGCCCCTGGTCCTTGCGTCAAGCGGATCGCGGCTAGTAAAATTTGCTGCCATTGTGCTCCTCGCCCTTCTGCCTATTGGCTGGGAATTGGGCGCGCTGCGATTGGCTGCGGCCAGCGATGCGATGGTGCCGGGCGTGGCCTTGCGCATCGTGCAGCCCAATATCAGCCAGCAGCAGAAGTGGCGCGAGGACAACGCCCGCACGATCTTCGACACGCTGAAAGAGCTTTCTGCCGCGCCAACCCAACAGCAGCCCGACGGCATCGCCGGGGTGACGCATCTGATATGGCCCGAATCGGCGGTGCCTTTCCTGATCGATGAAAGTCCGGTGGCGAGAACGGAACTGAAACCATTGCTGGGCGGGCGAACGGTACTGATCACCGGCTCGATCCGGCGGGACAGTGCCGATGCCGGCAAGGTCTTCAACAGCATCATCATCTTTGACGGTTTGGCAGAGGTGGTGGCGCGCTATGACAAGTGGCGGCTGGTGCCGGGCGGCGAGTTCCTGCCCTTCGAATCGCTGCTTGAGCCATTCGGATTCCGCCGAGTGGTGACGGTACCAGGCAGTTTTCAGGCCGGAGTGGGGCCCGTGACGCTAGCCATACCGGGGCTGCCAGCGGCGGCGATGCTGATCTGCTATGAGGCGATTTTTCCGCATGATCTGATTGATCGCGCCAAGCGGCCCGGCGTCATCATCAATGTCACCAATGACGGCTGGTTCGGACGGTCCACCGGACCCTACCAGCATCTGGCACAGGCGAGGCTCAGGGCAATCGAGCAAGGGTTGCCGGTGGTGCGGGCCGCAAATACCGGCATCTCCGCTGTTATCGACGGTTATGGTCGATATGTCAGACGATTGCCGCTGCTCGAAGCCGGGGTCATCGATTCGGGCCTGCCGGTGGCGCTTGCGGCGACGCCCTATGCCCGTTGGGGCGATGCCATAGCCGCTGTCCTCATCGCTCTACTCGCCATCAGCGTGTATTTTAGTCGCCTGCGGACCAACAGAGTCGCCCGCAGGCAGACGCATCGGGTTATACTGCTTCACAACAGCGCCGAAACTTAAAATCAATTGCGCGTGATCGGGATGTATATTATCCCTTGGTCGTCCGAGTTGTGCTGCGGCAGCGTGGAAACTGTATTGCGGCTGGGCAAGGCATCAGACCGGGGGGCAACAGGTCTGGGGTAGAAATGACAAGACGAGATCCGAATTTTGTCGACGTTCACGTCGGCAGCCGCATGAGAATGCGCCGGCAGTTGTTGGGCATGAGTCAGGAAAAGCTGGGGGAGCTTCTCGGGATCACATTCCAGCAGGTTCAGAAATACGAAAAGGGCGCCAATCGCATCAGCGCCAGCCGTCTCTATTACAGCGCCAAGATTCTAGGTGTTCCGGTGCAGTTCTTCTTCGAGGACTTACCCGGTGCTGAAGTCCACGGTGGGATGGGAGAAGCGCGCGAGGAAGATGCCGTGCTGTCGTCCTTGATGAATGTCGAGGGCATCGCCTTGGCCAAGGCCTTCCGCGACGCGGACAGCGTGAACAAACGCAAGCTGATATCGACAATTGCCAGAATCATTTCGGAAGCCAAGGAATAGCGGCAGATTCCCACGGTAACGTCTTGAGGCGCTTGACCAACGTTGACATCGCTGCCAAAAGGCCAGCGGTTCGATCATGGGATAATCTGCACAATGCCGCAAAAGAACTTTGTCTTCACCAGCGAATCCGTTTCGGAAGGTCATCCGGACAAGGTCTGTGATCGCATCTCGGACGAGGTGGTCGATCTGTTTTACCGGGAGGCGCTGGAACAGGGTTTCGACCCTTGGGCGGTGCGCGTGGCGTGCGAGACACTGGCCACCACCAACCGGGTGGTGATCGCCGGCGAAACCCGCGGGCCCGCTTCAGTGTCGCCAGCCAAAATCGAAGCGGCGGCGCGCCAGGCGATCAAGACCATCGGCTATGAGCAGGCAGGCTTCCACTGGGAAACCGCCAAGGTCGAAATCCTGCTGCACAGCCAGTCCGCCGACATCGCGCAGGGCGTCGACTCAGGTGAGAAGAAGGAGGAAGGTGCTGGCGATCAAGGCATCATGTTCGGCTATGCCTGCGACGAGACGCCGGAGCTTATGCCGGCGCCCATCTATTATGCGCAGCGCATCCTGAAACTCCTCGCCGATGCCCGCCACAATGGCAAGGCCAAGGTGCTGGGGCCTGACTCCAAGAGCCAGGTCAGCGTCGCATACAAGAACGGCAAGCCCGTAGCCGCGACGCAGATCGTCGTGTCGCATCAGCATGTCGACGAGAGCCTCACTTCTGCCGATATGCTGAAGCTGGTGAAGCCCTATGTAAAGAAGGCCCTGCCCAAGGGCTGGATTACCAAGGACACCGTCTGGCATGTCAATCCGACCGGCAAATTCTTCATCGGCGGACCGGATGGCGACTGCGGCCTCACCGGCCGCAAGATCATCGTCGATACCTATGGTGGCGCTGCTCCGCATGGCGGCGGCGCTTTCTCCGGTAAGGATCCGACCAAGGTCGACCGGTCGGCGGCTTATGCGGCGCGCTATCTCGCCAAGAATGTGGTAGCGGCGGGTCTGGCCAAGCGCTGTTGCATCCAGCTCTCCTATGCCATTGGCGTGGCGCAGCCGCTGTCGGTCTATGTCGATACCTATGGCACCGGCAAGTTTCCGGAAGCCAAGCTCGAGAAGGCGCTTTCGAAGGTGATGGATCTGAGCCCGCGCGGCATCCGCGCGCATCTCAATCTCAACCGCCCGATCTACGCCCGCACCTCGGCCTATGGTCATTTCGGCCGCGCCGCGGACAAGGATGGCGGCTTCTCGTGGGAACGGACCGATCTCGCCAAGGCACTCAAAGCCGCGGTGAAGTGACGGACTCCACCAAGACATTTCAGTTTTACGGGCGGCGCAAAGGGAAACCTCTGCGCCGTCGTCATTCGGAGCTTATGGCAGAGCTGTTGCCGCGCCTCAGGGTGCGTCTGGACGATCCGCTGGCGATGACACCGGAGCCGCGCTGGCTGGAGATCGGCTTTGGCGGCGGCGAGCATCTTGCACATCAGGCGGGGCTTCACAGCGAAATTGGTTTTATCGGCGCCGAGCCCTTCGTCAACGGCGTGGCCAAGCTTCTTGCTTTCATTGTAGAGAACAATCTTGAGAATGTGCGCATTCATGACGGCGACGCGCGTGACCTGCTTGAAATTCTCGCCGATCAATCCTTCGCGCGCGTCTATCTGCTCTATCCCGATCCATGGCCGAAATTGCGGCACCAGAAGCGGCGTTTCGTTTCGCCGGAAACACTTCAACACTTTCATCGCATCCTGAAGCCCGCCGGCGTGTTTCTGTTTGCCAGCGACATCGATGACTATGTGCGCTGGACTCATGATCATGTGGCTGAACATGGCGGATTTGCCGAAGAGGGCAATCCAGCCGAGCCCTATGAGACCTGGATCGAAACCCGCTACGAGGCCAAGGCCCGGCGCGAGGGGCGGGGCTCGAGCTATCTCTCATTTCGGAAGTTAGGCTGAAGGTGGAACTCGTCCTGCCGCGGCGGCGGATCAGGACGAGCCCCGTTGTCAATCAGTTGGTCGAAAA
>JANPCS010000488.1:0-14243 GCA_031431065.1 Hyphomicrobiales bacterium
TACCTCTTTAACCACGAGGATGTGTGGTTGCCCCATCTGCTAACAATTTGTTAAAAAACAGCTTAAGAGTCAAGACACAATGTGGCATTGCAAAAGAATAGTTAAGTGGCCTTACGTCATTTTGGGTCGTTTTGCGGCAACCTGCGTAAATACTGGCTTTTTGCAGGGACTAAAACTGCTTGAACAGCCCATTTGCGTCGTATTTGTACACGCCACCGTTGCCGCTGAAGGCGCTTGAGACCATTGGAATGATCTGGGCCGCCACCGCATCGGGGTGGGGCAGGGTGTTTGGGTCCTCGCCGGGCATGGCGGTTGCCCGCATCCTGGTGCGGGTGGCGCCGGGGCTGAAGCAGTTGGCGCGCGCCGTTGTCGTGTCAATTTCGGCGGCGTAGGTCTTGACCATGGCTTCGAGTGCTGCCTTGGAAATTGAGTAGGGCCCCCAATAGGCCCAGCACTTGTTGGCGAGGCCGGAGGTCACGAATACGGCGCGGCCCGCATCCGAAGCGCGCAGCAGCGGGTCGAGCGAGCGGATGAGGCGGTAGTTGGCGGTGACATTTACCGCCATCACCTCGTCCCACAGCTTTGGTTCGACATGCGCCAAGGGCGTCAGTTTGCCGAGGATGCCGGCATTGCCCACCAGGATGTCGAGCTTTTTCCAGCGCTCGAAAATCGCCGCTCCCAGGCGGTCGATGGCGTCGTAATCGCGCATGTCGGCTGGCACAAGGGTTGCCGTGCCACCCAGCGCTTTGATCTCGTCGTCAAGCTCGGTGAGGCCGCCCTGGGTGCGGGCCATGGCGATGACATGGGCGCCTTCCCTGGCCAGCGCCAGGGCCGCCGACCGCCCCAGCCCCCGCGATGCGCCGGTGACCAGCGCCACGCGGTTTGCCAGTCGTTGCGTCATGCCCTCAGCCCGCTTCGGCCAGCAGCGACAATTGCTGCTTCCTCGATTCGCCCACGAGATCGGTCAGGTGGGTGGGATAATCGCCGGTGAAGCAATGGTCGGTGAACTGCGGCCTGATATTGTCGCGGCCGGGCAGGCCCATCGAGCGGTAGACACCATCGACCGACAGAAAGGCCAGCGAAGTGACGCCGATATACTCCCGCATCTCTTCGAGAGTATGGGTGGCGGCGAGCAGCGATTTCTGCTCCGGCGTGTCGATGCCGTAGAAGTCCGGATGCTTGATCGGCGGGCTCGATATGCGCATGTGCACTTCACGCGCACCCGCCTCATACATCATGCGCACGATCTTCACCGAGGTCGTGCCGCGCACGATCGAGTCATCGATCAGCACGACGCGCTTGTCCTTCACCACGGCGCGATTGGCGTTGTGCTTGAGTTTGACGCCCAGCGAGCGGATGGTCTGCGTCGGCTCGATGAAAGTGCGGCCGACATAGTGATTGCGGATGATGCCGAGTTCGAAGGGAATGCCGGTTTCATGGGCATAGCCCAGGGCGGCGGGAACCCCTGAGTCGGGGATCGGCACGATGACATCGGCGCCGATCGCTGATTCACGCGCCAGTTCGCGGCCCATGGCCTTGCGCACTTCATAGATCGAGCGGCCGCCAAGGATCGAATCCGGCCTCGAGAAATAGATGTACTCGAAGATGCAGGGACGGGCCGGCTGCCGGGGAAATGGCTTCAGGCTTTCGATGCCGTCATCGGTGATCACCACCACTTCGCCGTTCTCAACCTCGCGCAGGAATTTGGCGCCGATGATGTCGAGCGCGCAGGTTTCCGAACACAGGATATAAGCGCCGTTCAATTCGCCGATAATCAGCGGGCGGATGCCAAGCGGATCGCGGGCGCCGATGAGTTTTTTGTTGGTCAGCGCCACCAACGCATAGGCGCCCTCGATGGCCCGCAGCGCGTCGATATAGCGTTCGACGATGCGGCCCTTCTGGGACTTTGCCACCAGATGCAGGATCACTTCGGTGTCGGAGGTCGATTGGCAGATGCAGCCTTGAGCGATCAGTTCGCGGCGCAGCGTCAGGCCGTTGGTGAGATTGCCATTGTGGGCCACCGCGAGGCCGCCCACCGCCAGTTCGGCAAACAGCGGCTGGACATTGCGCAAGATGGTTTCGCCAGTTGTGGAATAGCGCACATGTCCCAAGGCGGAGGAGCCCTGCAGCCGGTCAATGATCTTGGAGTTGGAGAAATGATCGCCCACCAGCCCCTGGCGGCGCTCGGTCTGGAAGCGCTCGCCGTCGAAGGTGACGATACCCGCCGCCTCCTGGCCCCGGTGCTGCAAGGCGTGCAGGCCAAGGGCGGTCAGGGCCGCGGCGTCGGGGTGGCCATAAATGCCGAAGACGCCGCATTCCTCGCGCAGGCGGTCGGCGTTCAGCTCGAAATCAAGATCGATGCTCATGGACTGGTGCCTTGCCCCGCTGCCGGTTGCTGGGTGTCACCGCCGGTGCCCTGGATGAGGTTTTCCAATCCCTGGTTTTCGGTGTTCTTGTAGCCACCCTCGGGCTGCCCGGTCTTGTCGCCGGGCGTGCCGGCGGCCGTATCTTCGGTCGTCGATTGTCGCAGGGTCTCCTGCACTTGCGGTGGCAACAGGTTGAACAGCCCGTCGCGGCTGAACTTGATGAGCGGCAGCGTGGCAGCGTTCTTGATCCACGGCTCGTGCCGGGCTTCCGGCACCAGCCACATGACGTAGAACATGTAGGCGACAGCGACCAACACGAGGCCACGGGCAAAGCCATAGAACAAGCCCAATGTCCGGTCGAAGGCTCCGGCCCGCGAGTCGACAACGAAATCGGAGATCTTCACGCTGACGATCGAAATGATGATCAGCACAATGATGAAGGCAACGCCGCCCACCGCAGCCATCGCGACCTTGTCATTCTCCAGGTATGGCACATTGGCGTTGGCCCAGGCCGACAGCCTTCCATCCCTCAAAATGTAATAGGTGACAACCGCGGCCACTCCCCAGGCAATCAGCGACAGCACCTCGCGCGTGAAGCCGCGCATCAGCGCTAGAAGGCCGGAGATCAACATGATGCCGAGGAGTATGAAATCGAGGAGCGTCAGCGGCATGCTCTTTCCTAAAGGGTCGTGGTCACCCGGTTGCAGCCACCTTATAGAAATGTTTTCGGTGGCCTGCTAGGCGATTCTCCGCATGCCCCGGTCCTGTGCGGCGGACCAGGCGACAAGGTCCATGATGGTCTCCATCGGCCTGATGTTCAGGCCCTTGACGCCGGGCTGTTCGGCGGCGGCGGCGATCACCGCTTCTTTCAGTCCAAGTTTCTGGGCTTCCTTGAGGCGGGCCTCGGTCTGGCCCACCGGCCGGATCGAGCCCGAGAGCGCCACCTCGCCGAACACCGCGGTTCCCGGCGGAATGACGGTGCCGGTGAGCGACGAGAGAAGGGCTGCCGCCACCGCCAGATCGGCCGCCGGCTCTCTCACCCGCAAGCCGCCCGCCACGTTCAGGTACACATCGTTCTGGCCGATGGTGACGCCGGCCCGCGCCTCAAGCACGGCGAGGATCATCGCCAGGCGATTCGAATCCCAGCCCACCGTGGTGCGCCTTGGTGTTCCAAGCGGCGAGGGCGAGACCAGGGCCTGAACCTCGATCAGCAGGGGCCTCGTTCCCTCCATACCGGCGAAGACAGCTGTGCCCGGCGTCGGCCGCTCGTTCGAACCCATGAACAGGCGCGACGGGTTGGTGACTTCGGCCAAGCCGCCATCCGACATCTCGAAAACTCCGATCTCGTCGGTGGGGCCAAAGCGGTTCTTGACGGCGCGCAGAATGCGGAACTGGTGGCCGCGATCGCCCTCGAAATAGAGCACCGCGTCAACCATGTGTTCCACCACCTTGGGCCCGGCGATCTGACCGTCCTTGGTGACGTGGCCAACCAGCAGCACGCAGGTGCCGCGTTGCTTGGCAAAGCGGATCAGCGCTTCAGATCCGGCTTTCAGTTGCGAGACGGTGCCGGGTGCCGCTTCAATGGAAGGCGCCCACAGGGTCTGGATCGAATCGATGACGGCGACGGACGGCGGCTTGTCCTCACCCAAGGTGGCCAGAATGTCGGCGACATTTGTTTCAGTCGCCAGCAGCACCGGTGCATCATCGAGACCCAATCGCTGGGCGCGCAACCGAACCTGGGCGATGGCCTCTTCGCCCGAAATATAGACGACGCGTTCGCCTTTGCGGGCCAGGGCCGCTAAAGCCTGGAGCAGCAGCGTCGACTTGCCAATGCCGGGGTCGCCGCCGATCAGCACGCCGGAGCCCGGCACAAAACCGCCGCCCGCCACCCGGTCCAGTTCGCCGATGCCGGTGATGATGCGCGGCGGTGCCGGACTTTCGCCTTTCAAGCCCACCAGCCTTGAGGCGCGGCCTTTCGCCAAGGTGGCGCCCCTGGCGCCCGAGAGTGGGGCTGCCGCCTGCTCTTCAATGATGGAGTTCCACGCGTCGCAGGCATCGCACTTGCCCGACCACTTGTTGGAGACGGCACCGCAGGTCTGACAGACGAAGTGAGAGGATTTGGCCATGACGCCAGTCTAGCGGAACAGACAAAGAACGCAAGTGCCGTCTCGGTTCGCAATACCCATGTGAACGTGAAGGCGGAAGAACTCACGAAACAGCCTTTGACAAAGCTTTGCAGCAAGTTAGTATTTGCTTCTCGCCGCTGCGAGTTCCGAAGGCGAAGAAACTGATTCAGGGAGCGGAGCGCGGGACGGCCTCCGCTCCCTGACATACCGAGACATTTTGAGCGAATCCTGGCTTGCTTGAATCGACGCAAACAATTCGTCATTCTCCGCGAAAGCGGAGAAACCACCCTGTTTCCGCGCGCCAAGATGGATGGTCCGTTTTCGCGGACCAAGACGGAAGGGGGGAGAGTACTCTCTCAGGTTAACGGGGTTCGCTCTCAGAAAACGCAATGAAACACGCCGTGGTTTTCCGGCATAGCATTGATGTGCGTTCGCCGCCGAGTAACGGCTTCTACGCCTCAAATGTGACTCGCCCATCGCAGATGGTGGTGACCGACCGCACGGTGGCGACGGCATCGGCGGGGGTGCGCTCCAGATCGGCGTCGAGCACCACGACATCGGCCAAGTAGCCGTTCTTCAGCATGCCTTTGCTGTCTTCGCGGAACTCCATGTAGGCGCCCGCCGCTGTGAAGGCGTGCAAAGTGTCCATCAGGCTCTGGGCCTGGGATGTGCAATCCCGGCGCAAGGGCTTGGCGGTCATTGCCGCTTGCATGCCCTGGAAAGGATTGAGCGGCGCAATCGGCCAGTCCGACGAGAAGGCGATGGTTGCGCCAGCATTGCGAAGAAGCTGCCAGGCATAGGCGAATGGCAGCTTGCCGCCGACGCGGCTGAGGATCGGTTCGAGCAGGTTGCCCGGCACAGTCGGTGCCGTCACCGGTTGCAACGAGGCGAGGACGCCCAATTGCTTGAGGCGCGGAATATCGGTGGGGTCGATCAGTTCGATGTGTTCGATGCGGTGGCGCGAGTCGCGTTTGCCGTTGGCTTTGGCCGCTGCCTCATAGCCATCGAGTGTGCGGCGCACGGCGCCATCGGCGATGGCGTGGGTCGAGACCTGCAACCCGTGCTTGTCGGCACGCGTAACCACGGCGTTGAATTCCTCGGCCGTAAACAGTGGTGCGCCCTTGTTGCCGGGAACGCCCGGATAATCATCGAGCATCAGGGCGGTGAAGGTTTCAAGCACGCCGTCGATGAACAACTTGACGCGGTCGCAATGCAGCATGTCACCTTGATATTGCGCCCGCATCTCGATGGCTTCGTCGATGCGTTCGTGCGGGAAGTAGTTTTTTTGATGGAAGGGGATTTCGATGCGGGCGTCGAGTTCGCCATTGTCGAGCAGGCTCTGCAGCAGGTCGAGCTGATACCAGTTGCCGTCCATGTTGTGCATTGAGGTGATGCCGAGCGACGCGGCATGGGCGATCCCCTGCTTGAAGAATTTTAGATCCATGGCGCGCTGGACGCTGGTAGCTGGTGGATTTGGGTTCTCGCCAGTGGTCATGCCCAGCCATTCGCGCCCGCCGGTGGGTGTCAGGGCCTGCACCAGCATATAGGCTGCGGGCTCCAGCAATTCGCCGGTGGCAACGCCATTGTGATCGAGCACGATTTCGTTGCCGGCGGGCAGTTTGCGGCCCCTCATGATGCCGGCGGCTTCAAGCGCCCTGGTGTTGGCCCACATGGTGTGATGGTCGAAACAGCCGATGACAAAGGGAATGTCGGCGACGATGCGATCCAGAATCCGCCGGGAGATGGGTTCGCCGAAACTCTCATGCGCAATGCCGGTGGCCAGCAGCACGGCATCGCCCGGGCGCTTGCGGCGGTATTCATAAACCGAATCCGCAATGGCCTCGAAGCCATTGAGGCCAGACAACAAAAGCGTATCGAGTTCGACGCTGCCGCCGAACAGATGGACGTGGCCCTCGATGATGCCGGGCAGCACCGTCTTCTGCTGGGCATCGATGATGCGGGTGTATTTGGCCTTGAAGGCCGCAACATCATCGGCACTGCCGGCGCGCAGGATGCGGTTGCCCTTGATCGCCACGGCCGCGGCGCGCGGGCGGGCAGGGTCCATGGTCAGAACGCGGGCGTTGGTAATCAGGATGTCGGCAGCGGTCATGGTCAATCCTCGCGGGGAACGCACCACAAAATGCCCGCTTGACGAAAGCCCGGCAAGGGGCCAGTTTCGTACCATTGTCAACAATTGAAAGGAGGTGACCCGATGTCGAGTGAGTTCACTGTGTCTGGAGCAATCTCTTATCGGATCGTCACTGTCGCGGGAGCGATGGCCTGACGTTCACGGTTTCGGGATGCTTCTGACGCATCTCACGGAAAGGCCGCCCAACCGGGGCGGCCTTTCTCTTTGTGTTGCCGTAAGGTGCGAAGGGCTTGGAGACTGAAAGCGGAGCCTTCAGGCGGCCTGCGAACTTCTGAGCCGTCTTATGGCGTCCGACAGCGGTGCGGTTAGAGCATCGGGCGCAGGCTGCTCCACAACTGCCGGAGCTTCAGCTTGAGGCTCCTCGGCGCGCTTGAGCCAGGCTGGGTCGAGAATCGCCGCCGCCTGACTCTCTGCCATGTTTACGAGTTCACTGGCCCGCAGCCAGTGCTCTTCGGACCTGCCGTCCGGGTGTCCTTCCTCCTCCCAGATGGAATATGCGATGGCCCGAACGCGGGCTTCCCGGTCGATACCGGTTGAATCATGGTGTACGCTCATCACAGGTATCCTTTCTGCTGCCAGTTCCGAGGCGAAGGCTACCAATTGTTACTGAACCCGCGAATCACCTGCATGCGGCAGCGATGGCAATCTAAGCCTGTTTGCGGGGGAGGACCAGCACGCCACCTCGCGCTCTGGTTGCTATTTGTGAAGTGAGGGCGGTGCCTTACGGCTTCAGCACGTCCATTTGAATCGGCCCATCCGCCCGGCCGTGGATGAACTGCTCGACGAAAGCGTTGCCGCTGCTGTCGATCGACTTCGCCTCGCCCTGCCAGACGATCTGGCCCTTGTGGATCATGGCGATGCCGTCGGCGATCCTGCGGGCCGAGGCCATGTCGTGGGTGATGGAAATCGTCGTGGCGCCGAGGCGCTTGACGCAATCGACGATGAGGTTGTTGATGACGTCGGCCATGATCGGATCGAGACCCGTCGTCGGCTCATCGAAGAAGATGATCTCGGGATCAGCGGCAATGGCCCGCGCCAGTCCAACGCGCTTTTGCATGCCGCCTGAAAGCTCGGCGGGGTAAAGCTTCGCCACTTCCGGCCCCAAGCCCACCTGGGCCAATTTATCGATGGCAATGTCGCGGGCGGGCCCACGCGCCATCTGGCGGCCCTGGATCAGGCCGAAGGCGACGTTCTCCCACACCGAGAGCGAGTCAAACAGCGCACCGCCCTGGAAAAGCATGCCGAAGCGCTGCAGCAATTGGTCGCGCTCCTTGCCCTTGAGGCCCACCACACTTTCACCCGCCACCCGGATCGCCCCGGAATCGGGCTGGAGAATGCCTAAGATACATTTCAGCATCACCGATTTTCCGGTGCCGGAGCCGCCGATGACAACCAGCGAATGGCCCTTGGGCACGGCGAGTGTCACACCGTTCAGCACCTGCTTGGGGCCGAAACCTTTGCGGACATTTTCAAGAACGATGTGAGCTTCGGCCATGATGCTCAATCCCCGAACAGCAGCGAGGTCAGCGCGAAGTTCGCCGCGAGGATCAGGATGGCGGAGGAGACAACCGCATTGGTGGTGGCGCGGCCCACGCCTTGGGCGCCACCTTTCGAGTTGAACCCGTGATAGCAGCCCATCACCGCGATGATGAAACCGAAGACGGCGGCCTTGATCAGCCCCGAGGTCACGTCATCGACATCGAGGAAATCCGCCGTGCTCTTGATATAGGCATAGCCATTGAGATCGAGCGTGCGGGTGGCAACGATGTAGCCGCCCATGACGCCGATGGTATCGCCGATCGCCACCAGCAGCGGCAGGGTTACGACTGCGGCGAGAATGCGGGGGCCGACGAGATACTTGAACGGATTGGTGGCCAGTGTCACCAGCGCATCGATCTGCTCGGTCACCCGCATGGTGCCGAGTTCGGCGGCAATCGACGCGCCAACCCGGCCCGCCACCATGAGGGCGGCCAGCACCGGGCCCAGTTCGCGGGTGATGCCGAGCGCCACGATGGTGGGCACCAGAGTTCCGGCGGTGGCGGGAGAAGACCCTTGATAGATCTGCAGCGCCAGGGCACCGCCGGTGAAGAAGGCTGTGAGGCCGACGACCGGCAATGAAAAATAGCCGATGCGCAGCATCTGCTCGAGGATCTGGCGCAGGAAGATTTTCGGCGTCAGGCCTTGCAGCAAGCCATCCTTGACGAACAGCGCGACGCGGCCAATCTCCTCCAGCAGTGCCAGAACCGCCCGACCGATGTGTGCAAGAATGTTCAAGCTGTAACGTCCGATTCGAGGCCTGAGTAGAGCCTTGCATAGCGGCTGCCGAGCCTTGTCAGCAACTCGTAGGAAATGGTGCCGGCCCATGCGGCCGCTTCATCGATCAGGATGTTGGGCCCGAGAATTTCGGCCCTCGTTCCCCGCACCACCGAATGCGGCATGAGATCGGTGATGTCGGCGGCCATCATGTCCATCGAGATGCGGCCGATGACCGGGCAGCGCTTGCCGTTGATGAACACCTGCGCCGGGCCATCCATCTGCTGTGATGACAGGGCGCGCGGCACGCCGTCCTTGTAGCCCGCCCCCAGCACGGCGATGCGGGTGGGGCGGCTGGCTTCCCAGGTGGCGCCATAGCCCACGGTTTCACCAACTCTTACATTGCGCACCTGCAACACCGTGCCTTCAAGATGCGCGACGGCGCGCATCGGGTTGGGCGAACCGCTTATCGGGTTGCCGCCATAGAGCGCGATGCCGGGGCGCACCAGATCATGGGTGAAGCCATCGCCCAAAAAGATGCCGCTGGAATTGGCGAGGCTGGCCGGAATGCCGGGAAGCTTGACGCGCACGGCATCGAAAGCCTCGCGCTGCCTGGCATTCAAGGGATGCGATGGTTCGTCGGCGCAAGCCAGGTGGCTCATCAGCAGGCTGACGTTCAGCCCTTCCATCAGGAAGGCATCGTCGAGCAGCGCATCGAATTCCGCCTTCGAAAAGCCCAGCCGGTTGATGCCGGTGTCAACGTGAATGGCGCACGGCAGCTTACGGCCATAGACGCGGCCAAACCCCGCCCATTCGCGCGCCTCCTCGATCGAGATCAGCGCCGGGCAGAGATCGAGCTTGGCGTAAAATTCGGCCTGTCCCGCAAACAGCCCATCCAGCACATAGATCGTGGCATCGGGCAGATACTTGCGCAGCTCTTCGCCCTCCTTGGGGCGGGCCACGAAATACGTGCGGCAACCCGCTTCCCACAGCGCCCTGGCGACCGGCTCAATCCCCAGGCCATAGGCATTGCCCTTGACGGCGGCGCCGCACTCGGCTGATCGCGCGCGGGTGCTGAGCAGGCGCCAATTATCCTTCAAGGCCACCAGATCGATGGTCAGCACGGCTCCTGCAAGGTCTTCCGGCGTCGAGGTCATCGGGCTCACACGTGTTCAAGGGTGAGTTGCCATAGGGTGAGACGGTGGCGGGATCAAGGGTGGAACGGCACCAGCCTACTCAAACCTATCCGGCAGCGCGTCCTCGCGGGCGAGGTTGTTGAACCTGGTAAACCGGCCATCGAATTGCAGTTCGACCGTGCCGGTGGGGCCGTGGCGCTGTTTGCCGATGATGACTTCGGCCTTGCCGTGGGCGCGCGACGCCTTCTCGAACCAGGTGAGGAATTCCGGCGAGCCTTCCTCGGGCTTCAGGCGTTCGAGATAATATTCCTCGCGGTAGACGAACATCACGACATCGGCGTCCTGCTCGATCGAGCCTGACTCGCGCAAATCCGACAATTGCGGGCGCTTGTCCTCGCGCGATTCGACCTGGCGCGACAGCTGCGACAGCGCGATGATCGGCACGTTCAGTTCCTTGGCGAGCGCCTTCAAGCCCACGGTGATCTCGGTCACCTCCTGGACGCGGCCTTCGGAGGCGCGGCGCTGCGAACCGGCCAGCAGCTGCAAATAGTCGACGATGATGAGCCCCAAGCCCCGCTGGCGCTTCAGGCGCCGGGCGCGGGCCGAAACCTGGGCAATGGTCAGGCCGCCGGTGTCGTCGATATAGAAGGGCAGCGACTGCAACTCGCGGGCAACGCCGACGAGGCGCTGAAACTCTTCATCGCTGATCTTGCCGCGGCGGATATATTCGGATGAGACTTCCGCCTGGCCGGAGATGATACGGGTGGCCAGCTGCTCGCTCGACATTTCGAGGGAGAAGAAGGCGACAAGCCCGCCGTCCTTCACGCGTGACGAGCCATCGGGCAGATACTCCGCCTGGAATTTCTTGGCGACATTATAGGCGATGTTGGTGGCCAGCGCCGTCTTGCCCATGGCGGGACGGCCGGCGAGGATAATCAAGTCGGAGGATTGCAAGCCGCCCAATTTCTCATCGAGATCGCGCAGGCCCGTCGAGAGGCCGGACAGTCCGCCGTCGCGCTGGTAGGCGGCACTCGCCATGTCGATGGCTTGCGTCAGGGCCTTCACGATGGGCTTGTAGCCCTGGCCGTATTTGCCGGTCTCGGCCATGGTATAGAGCGTCTGCTCGGCGCGCTCGATCAAGTCCTTGGCACTGTCCTCGACATCGGGGTCGAAGGCCTCGTTGACCATGTCGGTGCCGATGCCGATGAGTTTGCGGCGCTGAGCAAGCTCATAGATCGAGCGGCCATATTCCTCGGCGTTGATGATGGTGGTGGCGCTCGCGGCGAGGCGTGCGAGATAGGCGGTGCCGCCGATGTCCTTGATCGTTGCGTCATTCTCGAAATAGGTTTTCAGGGTGACTGGCGAGACGAGTTTGCCGATCTTGATCAGCGTCGAGGCGGCTTCATAAATGCGCGCATGCAGCTGCTCGAAGAAATGCTCGGGCTGCAGGAATGACGAGACCTTGTCGCACGCCTCGTTGTTGACCAGGATGGCGCCCAGCAACGCCTGTTCCGCCTCAAGATTATGGGGCGGGGTGCGGATGGCGTCGTCCGGTGGGGCGGCTTCGACGGTTCTGAGGACTGAGGTGGACATGATGGCGTCTTAACCGGAGGATTTGCGAACCGGACAATTCGAATCGCATTGTACGCGTTATTCACAGGGGTAGGCCAGACGATCCCACCCGCCCAGATTGAATCGCTTGACACGGCTTGCCGCCATCTCGACCGGGCCTCGCGTTCGTCATATGCTTCATTCCGGTGAAACCGTCCGGCCTGACTTCAGCGTATCCGATCTTAACCATTGGGGAGAACCTGCTATGCCCATGACGAGCGTCAACCCGAAAGACATCGAGGCGTTCCGCAAAACTTTCGGCGGCCAGGTGCTGTTGCCGGGTGAGCCCGGTTATGACGAGGCGCGCCGGGTCCACAATGGACTAATCGACAAGCATCCGGCCATCATCGCGCGCTGTTCGGGCACGGCGGATATTGCTGATGCCGTCAATCTGGCCCGGCGGCTTGATCTTGAGATCGCCGTCAAGGGCGGCGGCCACAATGTGGCGGGCAAGGCGACCGTCGACAAGGGCGTGATGATCGACCTCTCGCCGATGAAAGGCATTCACGTCGATCCCGCAAAGCGCACGGCGCGGGCCCAGGGCGGCTGCACCTGGGGCGATCTCAATCGCGAGACCCAGCTTCACGGACTGGCGGTCACCGGCGGTTTGATTTCCTCGACGGGGATCGCCGGATTGACGCTCGGCGGGGGCATCGGCTGGCTGATGGGCCAGCACGGGTTGTCGCTCGACAATCTGATCTCGGTCGAGGTCGTCACCGCCGAGGCCAAGGTGCTCGCTGCCAGCGCGGACCAGAACTCCGACCTGTTCTGGGGCTTGCGCGGCGGTGGCGGCAATTTCGGCGTGGCGGCGTCGCTCGAGTTCAAACTGCATCCGGTGGGACCGATGGTCACCGGCGGTCTCGTGGCCCATCCCTTTGCCAAGGCGCCCGAGGTTCTGCGGTATTTCCGCGGCATGACAAAATCGCTGCCCGACGAATTCGGGATGTTCTGCGCGCTGGTGAATGCGCCCGATGGCTCAGGGGCAAAGCTTGCACTTATTGTCGCGGCGCATTGCGGCGATATTGCCGCGGGGCAGGCGGCGATGCAGCCGCTCAAGGCCTACGGGCCGCCGGTGATGGATACGATCGGTCCCATTCCCTACAGCACGCTCAATACCATCCTCGACGCGGGCAATCCCAAGGGCGCGCTCAATTACTGGAGGTCGAGCTTTCTCGCCGAACTCAGCGACGCCGCCATCGGCACGCTGATCGCGTGCTACGAAAAATGCCCGGCCCCAATGGGAGGGTTGTTGATCGAGCATTTGCATGGCGCGGCCTGCCGGGTGCCGGTCGACGCCACGGCCTTTCCGCACCGCTCGGAAGGCTACAATCTTCTGGTACTGGGGCAATGGATCGACCCGGCCTTGACCGCCGCCTGCACGGCCTGGGTGCGCGAGACCTATGCCGCCATGCAGCCGTTCACCGGTTCGGGGCGCTATTCGAACTATCTGGGCGACGATGAGACGGGCGACCCGGTCAAAGCCGCCTATGGCGCCAACTATGCCAGACTGCAGAAAGTCAAGGCGAAATACGATCCGGAGAACGTGTTCCACCTCAATCAGAATATCTTGCCGGGCAGTTGATACGCGCCATCACGCGCAGCGGGCGTCACTCTGCCGGCACAGACTTCAGCCTTGGCCTCCTGGTATCGATCTTGCGCAGCCGTTCTTCCTCGGCGAACATGTAGTTGCGGGTGAGCGGCAGGGCATGCTGGTTCTTCACGAACTGGATCTGGAAATTGTTCATGCCGGCAAAGCGGAAAGCGCATTCCGACGCCGCCAGATAGAACTCCCACATGCGGCAGAATCGCTCGTCGTAGATTTCCCGGGCGCGTTCGCGGTTGTTGGCGAAGCGCACATACCATTCGCGGATCGTCTTGGCATAGTGCAGGCGCAGGATCTCGATGTCGGTGACGTAGAGCTTGGCGTGCTCGATATGCGGCAGCACTTCCGAAAGAGCAGGGATGTAGCCGCCGGGGAAAATGTATTTCTTGACCCACGCGCTGGTGGCGCCGGGGCCATCGGAGCGGTTGATCGAGTGCAGCACGGCGATGCCATCGTCCTTCAGAAGGCCATGCACCTTGCCGAAGAATTCCTTGAAGTGGCCGACACCCACATGTTCGAACATGCCCACCGAGACAATGCGGTCGAATTTCTGGTCGAGGTGGCGGTAGTCCTGCAGCTTGAAACTGACCCGATCGGCAATGCCGCGCTGGGCGGCGCGCTCATTGGACAGCGTGTGCTGTTCTTCCGACAGCGTGACGCCGGTCACCTCGGCGCCGCAGGTTTCGGCAAGATAAAGGCCAAGCCCACCCCAGCCCGAGCCGATGTCGAGCACCTTCATGCCGGGCTTTACGTCAAGCTTGGCGGCGATATGGCGCTTTTTGGCCAGTTGCGCATCTTCCAGCGAGCCGTCGTCAGTCTCAAAATAGGCACAGGAATACTGCCGGTCGCGGTCGAGGAAGAGATCGTAGATCTGGCCGGAGAGATCGTAGTGATGGGCGACGTTGCTTTTGGCCTTGCCGACGGGATTGTACTGGTCGATGCGCTTGATCAACTTCCGCACCTTGTAGGCGGCTTTCGCCACCTTGGGCATGGAGAAGG
>JANPCS010000489.1:0-1636 GCA_031431065.1 Hyphomicrobiales bacterium
GCTGCTGTCGGGCCGCCGCGTGCGTGACGGCGAGGATGAAGTGCTGATCCTCATGATGATCGAAGACTTGCTGACCGATCTCGGTTGCGCCGCCTTGGTTGCCGCGGCCACCATCTCCAAGGCCCTCGCGCTTGTTGCCGAGCAAGAGTTCGATGCTGCGATGCTGGATTTGAACCTAAACGGTAACAGCACCTATGAGGTGGCGGACGCTCTCACCGCGCGTGGTGTCCCTTTCTTCTTTTCGACCGGTAACAATTTACACGGCATAAAAGAAGGATATCGCGACCAGCTTATTCTGCGTAAGCCATTTGCAAGCGACGATCTGGCGCGGGTTTTCACGCAGCTCATCTCCCGGTGACAAAGGTGCGTGTATCGGCGTTGAATGGGCGGGTATGCCGGAGTCTACGCAGTGTTCGTTTCAAGCGAGCCCGGCATCTGATATTGGTTGCCACTGTGATGACTCGAACTCCAAAGAAAGTCCAACAGCGAATGGTCGAGACCAATCCTCAGCCGGTGGTTGAACAGAAAGCCGGCGAAGGCCGTGCCGACCTGAATCTGCGGCTTCTCGAGCAGCGTATTCGCCAGCAAGAAATACTTTCGGAACTTGGCGTCATCGCGTTGCAAGGCGCGACACTCGAAAAACTTCTGAGCGAAACGGCGCGCCTCGCCGCCGAGGGCCTGCGTGTCCGGTTTTGTAAAGTTCTGCGCCATATCCCTGAGGAAAACCGTCTCCTGGTGGTGGCTGGCGTTGGGTGGGACGAGGGAATAGTCGGTGTGGCGAGTGTCGGGGCCGATTTGGCGTCTCCCGCCGGATATGCCCTCCAGACCGGAAAAGCGGTCATTTCCAATCACCTGGAAAACGAGGAACGTTTTCGCACCCCCGGCCTCCTCGCCCAACACGGTATTCGAAGGGCAATGAACGTCATTCTTCAAGGAGATGGCAAGCCATTCGGGGTTCTCGAAGTCGATAGCCAATCGGAAGACGAATTCGTCGAGCACGATCTGGCATTCCTGCAAGGGACTGCGAATGTCCTCGGCATGGCCATCGAACGGGAACGCAACGAGAGCCGCTTGAAGGTTGCTCTTGACCGGCAGCAATACCTCGTGAAGGAAATGAACCATCGGGTCAAAAACAGTCTCACGATTGTTGTAAGTCTGCTGCAAATGCAGGCGCGCACGGCCACCCAGGAAACGGCCGGCCAAATGGAGGAAACGGCGCGGCGGGTCAACGCCATTGCCCGCGCCCACGAGCGGCTGTACCGGGATAACTACGGCGAAAACATGGATCTTGGCGCCTATATCGCAGAGGTCTGCCAGGACATGGATTCGTCGGTTTCGCACTGTTCGGTGCACGTCGAAGCGCAGAGGGGCATCGATATAAAGGTCGATAACGCCATATCGGTTGCGCTCATCATCGTGGAATTGATTACAAACAGCGCAAAATACGCCTACCCCGCCGGCACGGGCGGCAAAATCCGGGTGAGCATAGGGCGTGAGGGAGAGAGGAATATCCTGATCGCCGTTCGTGACGAGGGTGTGGGCCTTCCGGAAGGATTTGATCCCCGGAAGTCCCGTGGCATGGGCATGCGGATTATTCAGGCCTTCGCCGCACAGCTTCACACGACACTCGCTTTCA
>JANPCS010000490.1:0-5732 GCA_031431065.1 Hyphomicrobiales bacterium
AAGTGGTTGGCGGTCGAGCCGGTGCCCAGCCCCACCTTCATGCCCGGCTTCACATAGTCGAGCGCCGCCAGCGCCGCGGCCTTCTTCTGATCGTCAGCTGTCACTTTTCTTTCCAATCAATGTCCCAAGCGGCCGCTTGCCATTGGCACTTAAGAGAATGTTCCGCAAGTCCCAAGGCCCGGTGACCTTGGCGTCCACCCAGCGCGCCGAGCTCACTTCATAGGCGGGAATATCGATATGCTCGCCAAGCCCAACGTCAATGAAGTTGACGCCGCCCCGCTCCAGCATGTGGTCCGCAAAAACCACATGCCAAAGCTGCCGGACCGCCGGATCGTAAAGCCATAGTTCGCTGGCGATGGCCGCGATCCAGCGCTCATGCAGTTTCGGGCTGTATTTTCTAACCCGGAAAGCGCGCGCTCCTTCGGGCTCCAGCAGCCACTTATCGGCGCGGACGAGTCCAACCCACACGACCCGAACGCCTGCGGCAGCATAGGAACGCGTCCGCCGCCAAAGTTCGCGCTCGTCGATAGCCGAGTCCTGTATCTCGACGGCATAATGCAAACTCAAGCTGCGCGGGCTGGCAATGAGAACGTCGGCGCGGCGGTCTTCGACCGGCGACTTTACGGGGACCTCGACATCGGCGGAGTAGCCGCGCCTCCGGTACTCCTCGGCAATGTCGAATTTCGCCTGCATGTGTTCGAGGGTTTCTTGCGACAAAACGCAGGAACTTGCTGCGACATGCGCAAAATGCGCGATGCGCCTGGTTCCCCTTTTGAGGATGACACGGGCACCGCAGTCAGGATCCGGGCAATAGTAGTCGTCTCCCGCAGCGGCAGTTGCCGCGCCTACCCTGACACGTCCCGAAAGTGCCACCAGCATGAAATGCTCCGGCCATCGCGGGCCTGAGGCATCGCTACTTGCCCAGCCCACCCATCAACATGTACTTCATTTCAAGATATTCCTCGACCCCGTGGTGCGAGCCTTCGCGGCCAAGGCCTGATTCCTTCACGCCGCCAAACGGCGCTTCCGCCGTCGACATGATGCCTTCGTTGATGCCGACCATGCCATATTCGAGGCCCTCGGCGACGCGCCAGATGCGGCCGATGTCGCGCGAATAGAAATAGCAGGCAAGGCCGAATTCGGTGTTGTTGGCCATGCCGATGGCCTCCTCCTCGGTCTTGAAGCGGAACAGCGGCGCCACCGGCCCGAAGGTTTCCTCGCGCGCCACCGCCATGTCAGGCGTCACGTCGCGGATCAGTGTCGGCTCGAAGAAATTGCCACCCAGCGATTTACCACCGACAATCACCTTGGCACCCTTCGCCACCGCATCGTCAATATGCTCTTGCACTTTGGCGATGGCCGCCTTGTTGATCAACGGCCCGGTGGTGGTGCCAGCTTCAGTTCCGTCCCCCACCTTCAGCTTCTTCACCGCCTCCGCCAGTTTCGTGGCGAAGGCCTCATAGACACCGTCCTGAACGAGAAGACGATTGGCGCAGACGCAGGTCTGCCCGGCATTGCGGTACTTGGACAGCATGGCACCCTGCACGGCGGCGTCGAGATCGGCATCATCGAAGACGATAAAGGGCGCATTGCCGCCCAGTTCAAGGCCGACTCTCTTGATGGTCGGCGCGCATTGCGCCATGAGCACGCGGCCAACTTCGGTCGAGCCGGTAAAGGTTAGCGCACGGACGATGGGGTTCGAGGTCATCTCGGCGCCGATCTCGCGGGAAACACCCGTCAGCACCGAGAACACGCCAGCGGGCAAGCCCGCCCGCTCGCCAAGTTCGGCAATGGCAAGTGCCGAGAGCGGCGTTTCATTGGCGGGCTTCACCACGAAGGCGCAGCCGGCGGCCAGTGCGGGACCAGCCTTGCGGGTGATCATGGCATTGGGGAAATTCCACGGCGTGATGGCGGCGACGACGCCAACCGGCTGCTTGATGACGATCATGCGGCCATTGGGCCACGGCGACGGGATCGTTTCGCCATAAATGCGCTTTCCCTCTTCGGCGAAGAATTCGATGAAGCTCGCGCCATAGGCGATCTCGCCACGCGATTCGGCCAGCGGCTTTCCCTGTTCGGCCGTCATGATCTGGGCCAGGTCCTCCTGGTTCTCCAGCATCAGGTTGAACCATTTGCGCAAGATCGCGGCGCGGTCCTTGGCGGTCTTCTTGGCCCAGTCCTTCTGAGCGCGCTGTGCCGCTTCGATCGCCACACGCGTTTCAGCGCTCCCAAGCTTCGGCACACTGCCGATGACGCTCTCATCGACCGGATTGGTGACGTCGATGGTGGCCCCACCACCCACCCATTTGCCATCGATGTAGCATTTGTCCTTGAGCAGCGACTTGTCCTTCAGTATGCCGCTTAAGGCCTGGGTTTTCCGGATATCCATGTGAAACTCCTTCTTCGGGTGGCGGCCTCTTAGCATGGGCCAGCCGCCTTCACCAACAGACCAGATTTGCGAGTGTTGCATGCCAGATCGCGCCGTGATTTTCGACCTAGACGGAACCCTTGTCGATACCGCCCCCGATTTGATGCGCGCCACCAATCATGTGCTGGCCTTGCGTGGCCGGCGGGCCATAAACATTGATGAAGTGCGGGTCTTCGTCGGTCATGGCGCAAGGGCGCTCCTCACCCGTGGTCTTTCCGCCACTGGTGGTTTGCCCGAAGATTATGACGTCGAGCCCGACTACAATTCCTTCGTCAGTTTTTATGCCGGCAACATTGCTGGCGGCAGCATGCCCTTTCCCGGGCTGATCGCCCTGCTCGATCGGTTGCAAGCCGATGGCATCGCCCTGGGTGTGTGCACCAACAAGCTTGAAAGCCTGTCGGTAATGCTGCTCGAGGCGCTCGGCATGGCACATTACTTTGGCGCCGTGGTCGGCCCCGATACGCTCGGCATCGCCAAACCCGATGCCCGGCCCTACCACGAAACCGTCCGCCGCCTCGGACTCCATGCGCCCAAGAGCCTGATGATCGGCGACAGCGAGACCGACATCCTGACGGCCCGCAATGCCGGCGTTCCGGTGATCGGCGTCCCCTTCGGTTACACGCCAAAGCCGGTTGTCGAATATGGCCCGGACCGGATGATCGGCCACTTTGATGAAGCCTATGCGGTCATTCAGGATCTCTTGCCGGCCGCTTGATGCCGGGCGAAGAAGGCCAGAATATCTTGCAACACCGGTGCCCGCCACCGCATCGGGCGCGAAAGAGAAAGCAGCACTTCGGCATGGCCGAGGCCATCATATTCAGTCAGCTGGTATTGGACTCCGGCTGCTTCTAGCCGCGCCCCAAGCGCCTTTGAGTTGCGTGGCCAGACTGTCTTGTCGGCCGTGCCGTGGATCAACAGAGTGGGCGGCGCATTACCCGTCACGAAATTCACCGGCTGGGTCGCCGCCGCATCGGCAAAATGGCTGAAGGCGCCGATCGTTGCGGGATCGTCAAGCGGCAGAAAATCGTAGGGCCCGGCCAGCAGAGCCACGCCGCCGATAACCGCCGGATCCAATCCCTGATTTGCGAAAAACTGCCGATCCAGGGCCACCATCGCCATGTTGTAGGCACCGGCGGAATGGCCGACGAGATAGACGCGCGTGCCATCACCACCATAATCAACAGCATGACGGGAGGCCCAGGCGATGGCGGCGGCGGTGTCCTCTACAAAGCCCGGAAACCGGGTTTCCGGCACCAGCCGGTAGTCGAACACAAATGTCAGATAGCCTGCATTGGCGAAACTGCGGCCGGCAAACTCATAGAGGCCGCGCTCGCCCGAATCCCTGCCCCCGCCATAGGCGAAGATCAGCACCGGCAGCGCCTTTTGTGTGTTGGCCGGGCGATAGATGTCGAGCTTCTGGCGCGTTTCTGCGCCATAATCCATGCTGCGGGCCACAAGCTCCACTCCCCCGTCAGTCGGCACCAGCGCGCTGAAAACACGCAGCGGCGAAAACAGCAGAACCGCGCCGCTCAGGAGAATGACAGGCGCCACCGCAGCTGCCAGAAGCAATTTCAGGTTTGCCATGGCCGCCGTCATGGCTGGGACACGATAATCCCGCAACCAAAATCGCCTGCCGCCATCCTTGACTTGACCTCGCCCTTCCGCCTATAGGACCGCCACCCCCAAGTCGGGCGATTAGCTCAGTTGGTAGAGCACTGTGTTCACATCGCAGGGGTCACTGGTTCGAGTCCAGTATCGCCCACCACCCTGTCTTCCCAATTCCTGTATCTCTCGACTACCGTCGAATAAGTACCGCATTTACGGTCGGTTAGCGAGTGTAATGCATCATTTTGGAGGACGAGAGACGGGCTAATCCTCCAGATTTTCCGCCCAACGGGCCAGCGTCTCTGTGGGCTGATTTCGGCGTCCTCCAGAATTTCAGAAGCGATGCTTTGGTTGCGGCGACGTACCGACAGATCAGTGCGGTTGGGCCGTCCCGAATCCCAGGACGCGGCGCTGCTCGGGCCACGAGGTTGGGATCGGCTTCAATCGCTTGAGATATCTGGATGTCAGCGTAACTGGCTGGCGGCCGCCCAGAATTGCTTCGACAATATCGGGAGCCAGAAATGCCAGCGGGAGAACCCGGGTTACTTCGCCATCGTCAATTCCGGCACCGCCAGCGATCTCGGCTGCGGATTTCGCGAGGCCGGTGGCAAGCCGCTTGACCCAGATATGGGCCTGCGAAATTGCATCAACCAAAACCGGGTCGACAAATGTTGCCCGAGGCTCCACAGCACCGAGCACGAGCTTTGCTTCGACGCCTCTGCGTCGCAGGGAAAATGCTACTTCATGCGGGTGATGCTCGTTGGAGTGACCAGAGCCATCGAACTGGATCCCGAGAGCGGCGGCAAGGTTCTTCCGATCAATTGCCAGCGTCAGCTTTCCGGGCTCGAGGGTTATGCGAGCAACCAGATTCCGAACGATTGCTTTTTTTCGGACACCTGACCAATCAAGCAGACTGTCGTGCAACGACTGGGATCGAGCCATCGAAGGCGCCATTGGTTCGAGCCCGATGGCGAGGGCGGCGATGGAAAGTTTCTTCACCTCGCTCAAGACTGAACGAACAGCGCGCAAGACATATCGCAACAGGGCACAAGCCAAGGCCGATGTGTTTGATTACATTGAGTGCTACTACAATCCCAAGCGCCGGCATTCAACGCTCTGGTATCTCAGCCCTATTGAGTTCGAGAGGAAGGCTGGGATAGCTTAAGTGCCTGTTCACGGAACCGGCAGCAGGCCAGAGGTTGCAGCGTGGCCGTGCCAAGGTTGATGCGGAATCGATCTTTAACATGAGTCGGAAAGACCGAGCTATGCCAATACTCGAATCGACAATGCGGCTGCGGTGGACATCGATCAGGTGCCACACATCCTCGCTCAATCCCCAGGCCGTGCATACCGAATAACTGCTGGTTGGTAATTCCGATTGGCCGGTGTCCCAGCTCTGGACGAGATAGTTGAAGTCGGTGCGTCGCGGCTCGAAGTCGTCCGTCTTGAACCAATCCCGTCGGAGACGGTGACCGCCAGGCGGTGTCGGGTTCTGAGGATATTGCGCTGAGAAGACAGAATTGCCAATGTCGAGGCGGAGACGGTCCAGGTCGTCTGAAGACTGGAAGGCAGGAAACAGTAGGTCACCCGGAGCCCGGACCTGGACCCGGCCGGGACCCAAGGGAATCTCCTCGTGGCGGTCAGCAATGGCATGCAGTTCAGGACCGAAAACGTTCCGTTTTCACGGAGGTCCCGCGCG
>JANPCS010000491.1:0-7723 GCA_031431065.1 Hyphomicrobiales bacterium
GTGGGAGGCTGGACGGGCAACCCGTTCCGGTCTCGTTGGGGCTGCTTCCTTCCGGACCTGACCCGGTTGGCGAGCGGCACGTCCGCCGCCAACCTCCCGCGCGCTATATGAGGGTTCGGCGGTCAAAAGGCAAGCGGCTCGCTCTTGCCAAAGCAGCCGGTGCAGGCCACTCTTGCGAATCATCGGCTCGCGGCGCTTGGCCGCCTCATCCGGCAGGAGTAGTCCATGCTCAATACGCTTTTCCGAACCGCAATCATGGTTGCGGCCACAGTCTTTCTGGCGGCACCGGCCCTTTCTCATGGCCACGAGCATAAGCATTGGCCGCCTTATGTCATCGAGAAGGTCTGCGAACCTGGATTCCACCATTGTCTGGTCAGGATGGACTATGCGCCATTCCAGCATGCCGGGCTGGCGGGGCCGGGCAGCTATTGGTATCGGCACAATTATTACGCGCATCGCCACCATCGCCATCATGGCGGATCACGGCATGTCGCCTGGTGCCGCAGCCATTACCGCACCTATGATCCGCATTCCGACACCTTCGTCGGCCGCGGGCATCACCGCTACCGCTGCAACAGTCCTTATTGAGCGTAACAACGCCGCTCGATTGACCGGAAGCGCCCGCTCCATTATCTGAGCCGATATGACGCTCCGGCCCATCATCACGCTGCCTGACGAAAAGCTGCTCCGCAAGGTATCAAAACCCGTGGCGGCGGTCGATCAATCGGTGCGCGGGCTGTGGGACGACATGCTGGAAACCATGTACCGGGCGCCGGGCATCGGGCTTGCCGCCATCCAGATCGGCGTGCCGCGCCGCCTTGTCGTTCTCGACCTGTCGAAGGACGGCGAGGACAAGACGCCGATGTTCCTCGCCAATCCCGAAATCACCTGGTCGAGCGAGCAGCAAAGCGATTACGAGGAAGGCTGCCTGTCGATCCCGGAATATTATGAGATGGTGACCAGGCCTTCGGAAGTGAAGGTGCGCTATCTCGGGCGTCACGGCGAAGCTCTCGAATTGCAGGCCAGCGGGTTGATGGCCACCTGCCTGCAGCATGAGATCGACCACCTCAACGGCGTGCTGTTCATCGACCATATCTCGCGGTTGAAGCGCGAGCGGGTGCTGAAGAAATTCCTGAAAGCCCAGAAGCTGGGCAAGCTCTAAGCCCATGCGCCTTGTGTTCATGGGCACGCCCGGCTTCGCGGCCGAAACGCTGAAGGCGCTGATCGGCGCCGGGCACGATGTGGTGTGCGTTTACTCGCAACCGCCGCGCCCCGCCGGACGTGGCATGGCATTGAAACCGTCGCCGGTACATGATTTCGCTGTCTCGAATAATATCGAGGTCCGGACGCCAACCTCATTGAAATCCGCCGGCGAGCAGCAGTGCTTCGCTGCGTTGAGCGCTGATGCGGCAGTCGTCGTAGCCTATGGATTGCTGTTGCCGAAGCCGGTGCTCGATGCGCCAAGGCGCGGCTGCTTCAACGTTCATGCCTCGCTTCTGCCGCGCTGGCGCGGTGCCGCTCCCATCCAGCGCGCCATCATGGCGGGCGATCAAGAAACCGGCGTCACCATCATGCGCATGGAAGAAGGGCTCGACACTGGCCCGATGTGCAGAATCGGGCGCATCGCCATCACGGCGTCATCAACCGCGCAATCACTGCATGATGAATTGGCGGTGCTGGGTGCGAGATTGATGGTCGAAGTGCTGGCCGAGGACAAGATCACCTGCGCGCCGCAACCAGCAGACAGCGTCACCTATGCCAAGAAGATCGGCAAGGCGGAAGCGAAGATCGACTTCACCCGCAATGCTTCGGATGTGCGCAATCACATTCACGGGCTGTCGCCCTTTCCCGGCGCGTGGTTCATTGCCAATGACGCGCGCATCAAGGTGCTGACGTGCGAGACGGTTGAGGCGTCGGGTCAGGCCGGCACATTCGTCGATGACCGGCTCACCATCGCTTGCGGCAGCGGCGCCCTTCGCCTCCTCACATTGCAGCGCGAGGGCAAGAGTGTGATGGACGCTGACACTTTCACGCGCGGCTTTGCGCTGCCGCGCGGAACGGCTGTGAGCTGATGCCGCGCTATCGCCTGACTATCGAGTATGACGGCGAACCCTTCACCGGCTGGCAATCCCAGGCTGGGGGAACGTCGGTACAGGATGTGCTGGAACGGGCGATTGCCAACATCAATGGCTCGCCTGTCCGAATCTTCGGCGCCGGCCGCACGGACGCCGGCGTGCACGCGCTTGGCCAGGTGGCGCATGCCGATCTGATCAAGACCTGGGATTCCTTCAAGCTGCGCAATGCGATCAATGGTAACTTGCGCCCGCATGCGGTGAGCGTGCTTGAGGCCGAGGCGGTAGCGGACGATTTTCATGCGCGTTTCTCGGCCACCAAGCGCTACTATCTCTACCGCATCTTGAACCGCCGCAGCCCGCCGGCATTGGATCGCGGCAAGGTGTGGTGGCTGCCGGCCGATCTCGATGCCGATGCGATGCATCAGGCCGCCCAGCATCTGGTGGGAAAACACGACTTCACCACCTTTCGCGCCGCGCAATGCCAGGCCACTTCGCCCATCAAGAACCTCGACCGGCTGGATGTGGCGCGTTACGGCGAGCTGATCGAGATGAGGGCCGAGGCGCGCTCCTTCCTGCACAATCAGGTGCGCTCGATGGTGGGTTCGCTGCGGCAGGTGGGAGAAGGCAAGTGGCGCCCCCATGATCTGAAACGCGCGCTTGAAGCCGCCGACCGTTCAGCCTGTGGGCCCGTGGCCCCGCCCGAAGGCCTCTACCTGCTCAAAGTTGGCTATTGAAATAGGCGTCCAGAATGCTGCCATAGATCGCTTGCGTGGCGCGCAGCTCGTCAATCGAAATGCGTTCGTCGGTCTGGTGGATCGTCGCATTGGTGGGGCCGAATTCCAGCACCGGACAGAAGTCCTTGACGAAGCGCGCATCAGAGGTGCCGCCGCTGGTCGACAGCTTCGGCAGGATGCCCGTTTCGCGCTCGACTGCATCCTGAACAAGACCGACAAACGGGCCGGGAGCAGTGAGAAACGAGTGGGCGCCCTCGATCGCCGAGTAAGTCCACGTGCCGCCAAGCTCGGCCTTCACGGCTTCGATATGACCATCGACCCAGGTGCGCAGCGTGGCGAAGTCATGCACCGGCGAGAAGCGGATGTTGAACTTGGCAGAAGCTCGCGACGGAATGACGTTACCCGCCGGATTGCCGACATCGAATGTGGTGACAGCCAAGGTCGAGGGATCGAAATGCGCGTTGCCGTCATCGAGTTTCGCAAACGAGATGCGGTCGATGAAGCGTGCCAGCTTCGGCACCGGGTTGTCGGCTTTTAGCGGATAGGCGGCATGGCCCTGGCGGCCTTCGACCGAGATCACGAAGCTCAACGAACCACGCCGGCCGATCTTGATGGTATCGCCCAAAGTATCGACGCAACTTGGTTCGCCGACCAGGCAATGATCCGGCACATGACCGTGCTCGCGCATCCACTGCAGCACCTTCACCGTGCCATTGATCGCCGGGCCTTCCTCGTCGCCGGTAATGAGGATTGAAATCGAGCCCTTGAATTTGCCGGCGGTTTTCAGGAAATCCACGGCGGCACCGGCAAAGGCGGCGACCGAGCCCTTCATGTCGGTAGCGCCACGCCCGAAAATAAACCCATCGGCGGTATCGGCGGCAAAGGGAGCGTGCGACCAGTTTTCGGCGTGGCCTTCGGGCACCACATCGGTATGCCCGGCAAAACAGAAATGCGGAGCACCCGACCCAAAGCGGGCGAAGAGATTGTCAATGTCGGGCGTGCCTTCTTGGCTGAACACCAGGCGATGGCAGGTGAAGCCGTGGCCAGACAGCAGATTTTCCAGAAGGCTGAGGGCGCCGCCTTCGGCAGGCGTCACCGACTGGCAACGGATCAAATCCTGCAGCAGGGGTACGGGATCGGTGGGAGTGTTTTTCATGTGAAGCAATCTAGGTTAAGTTTCATGGGATGGCCAACGGGTCGTTGCCATAGGAATTTGGTCCATTCGTGCCCTTGAGAAACCCATTTTCAATCAGCGCCCAGATGCCGCCGATGACCGGCACCGCTGCGATCAGCATCCACAGGCCCGACTTGTCGCGGTCATGCCAGCGCTTGACGGTGAGCGCCAGACTGGACCAGGCATAGGCTAAGATGAGTACGATCAACACGGCGCCACCGGTTGGCCCCAGATCGTACTCGAAAGGAACCTCCGCAACCTCGGGCGCGACGCGCGTTCCAAACATCGCGGCCAGAAGCACCGAAGCGACGCCGATCACCGCCAGGAGTGCCACGTTGCCCAGCCACCAGTGCTGCCGTCCGATACGCCCCTTCAAGCTGAAAAACAGTGGCCGCCACTTCACAGCAGTCTCCATCGTGCCCGTGATGAGCCGGTACCACGCCTCATGCGAATTGCGAAATGCCCGGCCACCAGGACCGGGCATTGGAGCCTTGCCGGAAGCTCAACCCGCCAGCGGGTCTTTGCCGTAATCGTTGGGACCGTCAGTGCCCTTTAGAAATCCGTTCTCGACCAGCGACCAGATGCCGCCGATGATCGGGATGAGGCCGATCAGGATCCACCACGCCGACTTGTTGCGGTCATGCCAGCGCTTGGCTGACAGGCAGATCGACGCAATCAGGAACGGGATATAGACGATCACCGCGATGATCGTGCCAATCGGCGACAGGTTCGATTGATAGCTGTAGCTTGTGGCTGTCACTTCCTGCGTAACGTCCTGGCCGAACACCATCGACAGGATGAAGATGATGACCCACATGGCAACCAGCAGCACGATCAGTCCCAGCCACCATTGCTGACGGCCAATGCGGCCGTCACGAGTCGTAAAGAGATATTTCCAGTCCATAGAGGTCTCCCATCCCTGGCGCCTATTGCGCCGCCCTGGCCCCGGGCGGACTATGACGCAGCTTTGCTGCTTCGGGAAGGGGTACGGTCAATCCCGCAGCAGCTCGTTGATGGCCGTCTTGGCACGCGTCTGGGCATCGACGGTCTTGACGATGACGGCGCAATAAGTCGAGGGCCCCCAGCTCTGTCCCGGCATCGGTTTTCCCGGCAGGTTGCCCGATACGACGACCGAGTAGGGCGGAACATAGCCGACATGGATTTCGCCGGTCATGCGGTTGACGACCTTGGTCGAGGCGCTGATGAAAACCCCCATGGCGATGACCGAGCCTTCGCCAACGATGACGCCTTCCACCACTTCAGAACGGGCGCCAATGAAGCAATTGTCCTCGATGATGGTGGGGGCCGCCTGCATCGGCTCCAGCACGCCGCCGATGCCGACGCCGCCCGACAGATGCACGTTCTTGCCGATCTGGGCGCAGGAGCCGACCGTCACCCAGGTATCGACCATGGTGCCGCTGCCGACATAGGCGCCAAGATTGACAAACGACGGCATGAGGATGGCGCCGGGCGCGATATAGGCCGACTTGCGGACGATGCAGTTCGGCACGGCGCGGAAACCGCTCGCGCGGAATTCCTTCTCGCCCCAGCCATCGAACTTGGACGGCACTTTGTCCCACCAGCTGGAACCGCCAGGGCCGCCGGCGATCATCGCCATGTCGTTCAGCCGGAAGGACAGCAGCACAGCCTTTTTCAGCCACTGGTTGACATGCCACTTCCCGTCGCGCTTCTCGGCCACGCGGGATTGACCTGAGTCAAGCAGGTCAAGGGCGGCAATGACCGCATCGCGAACCGGCCCCTTCGTCTCGAGGTTGACCTCGCTGCGGGTTTCCCAGGCTTGTTCGATGGTGGTTTGGATGTCGGTCATGCGATCTCCCAGAAAATGCGCCGCACCCTACTTGCCATTGCGCCGCTGTCAATGGCCGGGCTATGGGTCATTCTTAACCCGGAACGCGGTTCCAACCGATGATCGAATACGACAATTTCATCTATCTCGACGTCTATCGCACCGGCAGCACGCATGTGATCGCCCTGCTTGAAAAGATTTGCGAGACAGGGCTGCTCAAGGCGTCGCGCCATTCATCGCTGACCAAAATCAGGCCGTGGGGATTTGCGGGCGGCAAGCCGGTGTTCACAACCGTAAGAAATCCGTGGGACTGGTATGTTTCGCTGTGGGCCTATGGTTCGGACGGCAAGAGCGCCATCCGCAGGCATCTTACGCCGCATGTCAGCGAGGCCGGCATGGCGGCCCTTTATGACAAACGAAACCCCAGGCAAGCCTTCAGCCGGTGGTTGCGGATGATGCATGATCCGGCTGAACTCAACCGGGTGATGAAGGAACATCTGCCAGAGTCGGGCCTGGCACCAGTCGTGGGACTTTACACTTATCGGTTCCTGCGGGTGACGACACGCTTCCCGCGCCTGCTGTTGCGCCGCCCGTTCATCGGCAGCCCGCAGGGCGCCCGGCGCCATCACCGTTTGCTGAAGGCCTATGACACAGTGCTTCGCAACGAGACGCTGGACAACGATCTGATCTCCTTCATCGCCGCGCACCCAGCGGGCTTCAAGGCCGCGGCGGCTGAGATAATCCGTGCCGCGGCGGCGCGGCCGGCCAACACCAGCAACCGGTCGCTCGCCTCCTACCGAGACTACTACTCCAGCAGCGATGCCGGCCTGGTGGCCAGCCGTGACCGCTTCTTCATCGACGAATTCGGTTACCGCTTCTGAGTGGCCAGCCCCGTGAGGAATCCCGGGAGATCGTCGGTGACATGATGGATGTGCCGGCGAGCCGTGCCGCCGGTTTCGCGATTGAGATGCTGGGCGTCATGGTTCTCCGGCGACACCACCAGCACGGTCGTCATGCCAAGCGCGTGCGGCGCCTCGAGGTTGCGGGCGATATCCTCGAACATGGCCGATGTCCGGGGTTCGATGCCGGTCTGCCGCACGAATTTGGTGTAGGGTTCCATCTCGGGCTTCGGAATGAAATCCGAATGCACGATGTCGAAGATATCGCCGAAATGGTGCGTGATGCCGATGCGCGCCAACACCTTTTCGGCATGCGCCACGGTGCCGTTGGTGAAGATCAGCTTGCGGCCCGGCAGGGCGTGCAGCGCTTGATCGAGTTGCAAATCGGGCGGCACCGCCGAATGATCGATATCGTGCACGGCATCGAGGAAGTCATCGGGTGCAACGCCATGCTCGGTCATCAGCCCACGGAGCGTCGTGCCGTATTTGTAGAACAGCGCCTTCTGGCGGAGCTTGGCTTCGGCGTATTCGACATTGAGCAACTTGGCGACGAAGTTGCCCATCTTGACATCAATCTGGTCGAACAGCCGGCACGACGCCGGATAGAGCGTGTTGTCGAGGTCGAAGACCCAGGTGTCGACGTGCGCGAAACCCCTCATACGCCGGTCCTGGAAATGCGGGTGCCGACGCCGTGCGGGGTCAAGAGTTCCAGCAGCACCGAATGCGGCACGCGGCCATCGAGGATGATGACGCCCTCGACGCCGGAATCGACCACCGCCGCGGCACTCTCGACTTTCGGAATCATGCCGCCGGTGATGGTGCCGTTGGCGATGAGACCCTCCAGGTCACCGACCTTCAATTCGCTGATGAGGTTCTTGTCCTTGTCGAGGACTCCCGCCACATCGGTCAGCAGCAGCAGCCGCTTGGCCCTCGTCGCCGTGGCAATGGCGCCGGCCGCCGTATCGGCGTTGACGTTGAAGGTCTCGCCTTCCCAGCCGACGCCAACGGGTGCAATCACCGGAATGGCGTCGCTG
>JANPCS010000492.1:0-10683 GCA_031431065.1 Hyphomicrobiales bacterium
TGACTGATTCGGAATCCGGCAATGACCGGCCCGTTGCCAAGGACGATGTGTTTACCGGCCCCGAAGATCAGCAGATCACCGGAAACCTTCTTGTCGACAACGGCAATGGCCCCGATACCGATCCCAACGGCGATACGCTGACGGTCAACAACCAGACCATCTACACGGCGCATGGCGGCCTCGTCTCGATCTCTGCCAATGGCGACTTCATCTATACGCCGCCCACCGACTACAGCGGTCCCGACTCTTTCAAATACTCCGTCAAGGACATTCACGGCGCATTGACGACCGCCACGGTGACGCTGAATCTCGAAGCCGAAAACGATGCGCCGATTGCCAATGCCGACAGCTATTCGGGGGTGCACGGCAAGCCGATCAGCGGCAATGTGCTGACCAACGACATCGACAAGGACAGCGATGCGCTGAGTGTTGCGGCGGCGAACATCGAGACGGCGGGCGGCGGACAAGTCACGCTGCTGGCGGACGGCACCTTCACCTATACGCCGCTTGGCACATATGCCGGCGCTGACAGTTTTACTTACACGGTTAGCGACGGCCATGGCGGCTCATCGACGGCCACCGTGCATCTCAATGTCTACAACACCAGTCCGATAGCGCAGACCGACTGGTTCACGGCGCCGTTCGGCAAGGGCATCAGCGGCAATGCCTTGCGCAATGACAGCGACGCCGATGGCGATCCGCTGCATGCGAAGGCGGCAACGCTCATCACGGCGCAGGGCGGCACTGTGGTTCTGAGAGCCGATGGCGCCTTTACTTATATACCAGGCGAAGCCTTCTTTGGCACCGACAGTTTCCAATACACCGTCAAGGACGGCTTCGGCGGCACAGCCACGGCCACCGCGCTGATCAACACGTCTGCTCCCTCAGGTTCGATCTATGGCACGTCCGAATACGATAACATCTCGGGCACTGAGCGCGCCGACAATATCTTCGTCTTCGCGGAAGATGACATCGTGCACGGCCGCGCTGGCAACGACATGGTTGCGGGCGGTGACGAGGATGATACGCTGTGGGGCGAGGACGGCGCCGACAAGCTCTACGGTCAGGGTGACGGCGATTTGCTCAAGGGTGGCAATGGCGCCGACACCCTGAGCGGCGGCCTCGACAGCGACGATCTCTATGGCGATGCCGGCAGTGACAAGCTCATTGGCGGGGCGGGCGCCGACAAGCTGTATGGCGGGGCGGGCAACGATCAATTCATTTTCGCAAGCCCAGGCGGTGCTGCCGACAAGCTCATGGATTTCAAGGCCGGCGACAAGCTGACCGTGAGGGCCGCCGATTTCGGTCTGGCGGCAGGCGCCTTGCCCGATGCCAGCTATTTCGCCAAGGCGGGAGCCGCCGACGTCGGTCATGGCCGCTTTATCTATACCAGTGCCAACCGGGCGCTCTCCTGGGACGAAGATGGCGATGCGGCAACCGCCAATCAAGTGATCGCGGTTTTCGACAAGTCCGTCACGCTGAGTGCCGCCGATTTCCTGGTCATCTGAGGCCCGGGGCCAGCCTTTGCCGGCATGGAACCCATGCAGCTTCGCCCTTGCAATGGGCCAAGGGTGCCGCTAATCCCCCACGCCAGTCACATCAATGGGGTGAAGCCAATGCGCGTTTATTATGACCGGGATGCCGACGTCAATCTGATCAAGGCCAAGAAGGTTGTCATCGTCGGCTACGGCAGCCAGGGCCGGGCGCACGCATTGAACCTGAAGGATTCCGGCGCCACCAACATCGCCGTGGCGCTCAAAGCCGGTTCGGCCACCGCCAGGAAGGTCGAGGCCGATGGCCTCAAGGTGATGACGGTGGCGGAGGCCGCCAAGTGGGCCGACTTCATGATGATGGCGGCGCCCGACGAACTCCAGGCCGACATCTACCGCGACGAGATCGCCCCCAACATCCGCGATGGCGCGGCGATTGCCTTCGCCCACGGCCTCAACGTCCACTTCGCACTGATCGAGCCGAAGAAGACCGTCGACGTGGTGATGATCGCCCCCAAAGGCCCCGGCCACACGGTGCGCGGCGAATACCAGAAGGGTGGTGGTGTTCCCTGCCTCATCGCCATTCATCACGATGCCTCCGGCAATGCCCATGACCTGGCGCTCTCCTATGCCAGCGGCGTCGGCGGCGGCCGCTCCGGCATCATCGAGACGAGCTTCCGCGAGGAATGCGAGACCGATCTGTTCGGCGAGCAGGTGGTCCTGTGCGGCGGCCTGGTCGAGCTCATCCGGGCTGGCTACGAGACGCTGGTGGAAGCCGGCTACGCGCCCGAGATGGCCTATTTCGAGTGCCTGCACGAGGTGAAGCTGATCGTCGATCTGATCTATGAAGGCGGCATCGCCAACATGAACTACTCGATCTCCAACACCGCCGAGTGGGGCGAATACGTCACCGGTCCGCGCATCATCACGTCCGAAACCAAGGCCGAGATGAAGCGCGTGCTGAAAGACATCCAGACCGGCAAGTTCACTTCCGAGTGGATGCAGGAATACCGCGCCGGAGCCGCGAGATTCAAAGCCATCCGCCGCAACAACGACAGCCACGACATCGAAGCGGTGGGCGCCAAGCTCCGCGAAATGATGCCATGGATCGGCAAGAACAAGCTGGTGGACAGGGCGAGGAATTAGCGGCAGATATCAGTGAATTAAACTTGAAAGAAATCGAAAAGGTGACTAACTCTTCGAATTGGATTAGTGTTTGAGAATGCTTGATAGTGTCCGATTCACAAACTTCAAGAGCTGGCCAGAAGCCGAATTAGAATTCGGCCGAATTACTGGTCTTTTTGGTACCAATTCCTCCGGAAAAACAAGCCTAATTCAATTTTTGTTGCTGTTGAAGCAAACAAAAGAAGCGACAGATCGCAGCACTACTTTGGCCTTAAATGGACCGCTAGTTAATCTTGGGGTCTTCGAAGACATGATTCAGGGCCATGACAGCACGAAGGAAATCGATTGGAAGTTAAAATTTTCAGTTGAGAAAGAGTTGGCGTTGCTCGATCCTAGCAAAAAACGTACGGAAGCATTTGAAAGAGGGCAGTCAGTAAAGGTCGCAGGTCGTGCTGGAGCGAAGGATGGTGTACTTCGTGCGGAACATCTTGCCTATACGCTCGGATCAACGACATTCGCTCTGTCTTCCAAATCAGCGGGCGGTTCCGAATTCGAACTTTCTGCACAAGGGTCTGAGTTTAAGTTCTTGCGGACGCAAGGTAGGCCTTGGCAGTTACCTGGACCAGTCAAGTCATACGCGTTTCCGGATCAAGCACGGACATATTTTCAAAACGCTTCACTCTTATCTGATCTAGAAGCTGCGCTTGAGCGGCAATTTGACTCCATTTCCTATTTGGGGCCACTTCGCGATTTTCCGCAACGTGACTATCTATGGGCTCGATCAAAGCCACGAGATGTAGGTATCAGAGGAAATCAAGCAATCGATGCTATTCTTGCGGCTACTGATGCAAACGAAAGACGAAACAAAGTCAAGAAGGGGCCTCTGAAACCATTCCAAGAGATGATTGCACTTTGGTTGAAAGAACTTGGACTTATTCATGATTTCAAAGTCGTCGAGATTGCAAAGGGTTCCAACAGATGGCAAGCGAAGGTTCGCGTACGCCAGACAGGCGCTGAAGTGTTGTTGACTGATGTTGGATTTGGAATTTCCCAAGTCTTGCCTGTAATAACACTTCTTCAGTATGTACCATCTGGCTCCACGGTAATTCTTGAACAACCTGAAATCCATCTACATCCTCTCGCGCAAGCGAATCTGGCGGATGCTATTATCAATGCAGCGCTGCAGAGAAACATCCAAGTTATACTGGAGAGTCATTCAGAGCACCTATTACTACGACTTCAGAGGCGGATAGCTGAAGAAGTAATTCCCAACTCGGACGTTAAGCTGTATTTCTGTGATGTTATGCAGGGCAAATCAAAATTGAAGCCGTTGGAAATTGACCTTCTTGGAAGTATTTCTAACTGGCCAGAACATTTCATGGGCGACGCCTTTGGGGAGACATATGCGGCAGAAGTAGCGCGGCTCAATCGGCAACGCGCTGCGGAATGACTTCAAGGGTTGTCGATACCAACGTTTTGGTTGTGGCAAATGGAAGGCATGGCACCCCCAGTGTGAAGTGCCGCATGGCATCTATAATTGCACTCAGAGAAATCCTGGAGAAGTTTCGCATGGTTGTCGATGCCGGGGGTGAAATACTTGAGGAGTACCGAAGGTACTGCCATCCACGCGGTCAACCTGGTGTCGGTGATCAGTTTTTTCGTGAAGTACTACAAAACTACAGTGAGAAAATTGTAAGGATCGATTTGCCGAAACGACCCGATGGCTCTTATGTGAATTTTCCAAGTGATACAGATTTGACCGGTTTTGATTTGTCAGACCGAAAGTTTGTTGCTGCTGCAGTGGTATCGGGCTCAACGGTCGTGAATTCCACAGATAGTGATCGGCTGGAATACAAGGTTGCTCTGAACCGAAACGGAGTATTCATTGATTTCGTTTGTACCGAAGAGCCCATTGATTGGTGAACTCCATGTCGATCACCACTGCCACTTAGCGCGGCGAGTACCAGACGGGCGGTTCAGGGTTCCCTGTCTCATCGCCATTCATCACGATGCCTCAGGCAATGCCCATGACCTGGCGCTCTCCTATGCGAGTGGTGTTGGCGGCGGCCGTTCCGGCATCATCACGGCGGAAACCAAGGCCGAGATGAAGCGGGTGCTGAAGGACATCCAGACCGGCAAGTTCACGAGCGAGTGGATGCAGGAATACCGCGCCGGAGCCGCGAGATTCAAAGCCATCCGCCGCAACAACGACAGCCACGACATCGAAGCCGTAGGCGCCAAGCTCCGCGAAATGATGCCATGGATCTGCAAGAACAAGCTGGTGGACCGGGCAAGGAATTAGCATGCCAGCCTAACGGCTAGTCATCGAGGACTTTGAACGGACAACCATCGCCTTGTTGTCCATTATCTGCAGGCAAGCTGGCAATTGCCCGGCTTAGCATAGTTAGCATCCGGCGTGCTTCAGGATTCCCTTTAGCGGCCTCGCCCTGTAGTCGTGGATACATCCTCTCGACTAGATCTTGACCGCACTTCCTGTCGCCACTTTGCATTTCAAAGACACCGAGTTCAGACAAATAGCGGTCAGTCCAGTAATTCGGTTTCCCGTTATTTAGTTGGTATGAGAATTGAATTGCAGTCACATACGCAACCCGGGCTTTGTCTTTGGAATAGTACGGCGACGGGGTGTATAGGGCATATGCCTTTTCCCTGAGGATGACGGGAATAATCTTATCATTCTTTTCATCGCTCGCTTTCGCTAGGGCTAAATCGTAGTAACGCTCAACGCTCGCGAATTCTCCAATCATGACGAGAGAGCTAGTGAGCATATAAATTTCACTGGATCTGAGTTCACCAATCTCTTGGTCGATCAATTCCTTATTGATGTAGAGCTCGTTGTAGATGAGTGCTTGGTAGGAGGTTTGCAGCATTTCTACCGCCTCGGGATTGCTGTCCAGATTTGGAATCGAGCTCTGCTTAATGGCCCATTCTCCGCGAAGCGAGGCTGTCTTGGAAAGTACCTCTCTGACACGACCGATCTTGGCGAGTTTGACTTGACTTGACTGTCCCCACCATGCCGTCAATCGATCATAAAACAGTGTCGGCGTTGTATAAAGGATTGCTATCAGAACTGTTGCGACCCCGCCCCATTCCTTCACGAACAGCCCGATGCTTCCGAGGCGCGTTCGAGATAAGCTGTGCGGTTTGAGGATGCGCAATCGATTTTCTGACGACGGAAAAGAAGCCATTGGGTAGCTCGCATGCAGGAATAACAAGCATACAACCACATGGGCGCCGCGTAAAGTTAAGATGCAATCGAGTTCGACGTATCAAACCAACTCCATCTTCAACTTCCTTCCCACCGCCTTCGCGGCGCGCTGCAGCGTTTCGATGGTGACGTTCCCCGCCTTGGGATCGAGCACCCGGTCGAGCTCCGCGATGCTGGTCTTGGCGGATTGACGCCATGCTGGGGGAGAACAACTATGATTTCGCCCGCGCGTGTTTGGCATCAAGCGCGTCGAGGTTCGCCAGCCCCTTCTTCATGTCACCACGCGCGGCGCGGATTCGGAAGCGGTTCTCAGTGTCGAATTCGGTGAGCGCCTTGGTCGAAAACTCCTCGAAAAGCTTGTTGAGACTCAAACCGCGTTGGGCGGCCAGAACCTTGAGACGCTCGTGCTGGTCTTCGGGTAAACGGATGGTCAGAGTGCTCATTTGGTCAACTTCTCCTCTCTCAGGAATTCGCCCGGCCGAGATGGTGCGGCGGGCTGGTCGAGTTAATCCGGGCTGATTCGATTCCTGGAAGAATGCTGCCAAGGATGGAGAACCGATAATTTGACCGTCTTGTGGCTACACCAGCTCCACCTTCAACTCCCGCCCCACGATCTTCGCCGCCCGTTGCAGCGTTTCCAGCGTCACGTTGCCCGCCTTCGGATCAAGGATGCGGTTCACCTGGGTGCGGCTGGTGTCCATCATCTCGGCCAACCGCTTCTTGGAAATGTGCTGCACCTTCATCGCTTGCTGCAATTGCCAGGCAATGGCTTCCTTCGCCACGACAGCCTTAAGTTCCTCGTGAATGCCTTCCGCGATGAGAAAGGACTCCAGCGTCGGTCCGCGATGTTTGTTCTTCTTCATTTCAGAACTTCCTTCATGCGTTTTCCGGCAAGTCTCAACTCCGGTGCCGGCGTCCTTTGAGTCTTCTTGATGAAGCCATGCAGCACGAAAATTTCGCCTGCATGCAAACAAAACAAAAGCCGCGCGATTCTGCCGCCGCGCAAGGAACTTCTCACTTCCCACAATCCGCCGCCGAGATTTCGGCAGAGCGGCATGCCAATCGGCCAATTCTCCTGAACCCTGAGCAAGTCTAGACCGAGCTGACGGCGATCCTCCCTGTCCATGTCGCGCAGCCATTCAAGCACTGGCACCGCGCCATTGGCGGTTTTGTAGAAGACGGCTGCCAGCGCCTCAGGCTGCATCGGAGGGAACCATTTAAGGTTCATGTACTTTATATGATCCGCACTGTCAAGCCCGGCGCAAGCGTAGGACCTTGCACAGAAAAACGGAAGCTTCCGATCGTTGAACGGTGTTCTACGATCACGGCCTAAAGTGAGGGGGTTTGGCTTTCAGCCGATTGACCGCAGTTGCAACGCCATCCACTGCGCCTCGTCAACCTCGACACCATTGGCTATCGCATCGCGATAATTCTCCCAGCGCACTTGGCCCGGCAGCAGCACGTGGCCGCCGCTGGCCTTGAGTATCGCCACAAGTCTATCGAAGCGGGCGTGGTAGTCGCTCATGCTCATGAAGGAGGCGATGTCGAGGGCCAGCATGAAATGGCCGTTGCCGCCGTTGCGGGTGAAATCACTGTACATCGAGGCGACGCCATCGCCAACTCCGGCTCCGGTGATCACACCGGCGAGGATCTCCACCATCAGTGACAGTCCGAAGCCCTTAGGCCCGCCAAAGGGCAGGAGCGCACCGTCATTGACCTTCGCCGGATCGGTGATCGGCTGGCCATCGGCATCAATCGCCAGACCTTCGGGCAAGGGCTTTCCCGCCGCGAGATGCTCGCGCACTGCCGAACCGGCAAGCGCGCTCGTTGCCATGTCGAACAGCAGATGATCGCCATTGGCGCGGGGCGCACCAAATGCGAAGGGGTTGGTGCCGAGCACCGGATGCAGTCCGCCATGCGCCGCCACCTTGGGAAATGAATTGCTCAATGCCAGGCCGATCATGCCGGCACCGGCCGCCATGTTGACATAGTAAGCACCGGCTCCGAAGAAGTTGGAGTTCTTGACTCCCACCGCGCCGATACCTTGACCCCGCGCCATGGCGATGGCCTCCTGCATGGCCAGTTCGGCGGCGGCGTAACCGAAGCCGCCGTCGCCATCAAGGCGCGCCAGCGATCCCGTCACGTGTTCCAGGCGCGGTTCGGCCTGGCCGTTCAACACACCGGCTTGCAGCCGCTTCAGGTGGATGGCGATGCGCTCGATGCCGAAATTGTGGCGGCCGATGCTTTCGCACCACACCATATGGCGGGCCGTGGCTTCGGCCTGCGCGACGGCAGCGCCGCTTTCCGTCAGTCTACGGATGATCGCGCCGGAAAGCTCGGCCGGGCTGAGGCGCATGGTTCAACCCAAAAACCGCGACAGCAGCGCCGTGCAGGCGCCGACCGCCGGCATCGGATCGCTGACCGATGCCAGCGTCGCGATATGAGGGGCGCCGGAAAGGCTCTTAAGCCAGGCCCACGGCGACAGTTCGCCGCGCCGCCACAACGCGAGGAAGCCCAGGAAGTCGCGCAGCGGATACCACATGCGGAGCTCTTCCCGGCGCGGCTCGAATTGCGGCAGGGGCTGCTCGGTGAGGTGGCAATAGATGATGAGGTCGATCGGCACGCCGGCGCGGCGCACCAGTTCCTGGGCGGCGGTGAGCCTGGCGTTGACTTCGATGATCTTGAGCTTGCCGTCGCGAAGATCGCGCTTGAACTCGATGTTGCCCAGCCCCAGCAGGCCGACGCCGTCGAAGAACTTGGCGCCCGCCGCGGCGGTTTCCGGCAGCCAGCCGGTCTTGTGATAACAGGCATTGCCGCGGTTCACCGGCCAGCGGCGGATGACGCTCTTGGTGAAATCGAACAGATGCCGGCCGGTATTGTCACGGTAGGTGTAGTAACTTGACAGTTGCGAGTCCGGCCCGGGGATCATCTCAACCACGAAGACGCCGAGGCCATGCGCCCAGGCCTGACGGACCCGGGCCTCAAGCTCTTCGAAACCAGATTCGATAATGAACAGTTTCTCGCCGAACACCTTGGAGAAGACGTGCGATTGCAGCGGCTTTACCATCACCGGGAAACTCAACTCACCATGCAGGGCTGCAAGTTGGGTTTCGTTCTCGGCCGGCCATCGGCGCGGTGCATCGACCCCAACGGCGGCGGCCAGTTGCAGCGTCTTCTCCTTGTCGAGGAAGTCGCGCTGCAGTTGAATGTCGGCGTCGTCGAGCAGATAGCGGCTGGCGAGACCGGCGCGGTGGCGATGGACGAATTCGATGGCATCATCGCTCAAGGCCCAGAGCATGTGGCCGTTCAGCCGCCCGTCGTTGCCGAGCAACAGAGTCTCCCAGTAATCCTGCTGCTTGCTGCCCTTGGGCACCGGCAGTGCCTCGGCGCAATAGCGCGAATGCAGCGCCCAGCAGCTTTTCGGGCCGCTGACGCGAACCGTCACCCCCAGTTGCCCTAAGTGACGCACCACCGAGAGGGCGTTTTCCTTGCCGCCCAGGAGCAGCAGCGGCCTCGAAACATCAAGCATCATGCCCTGGCGATACGGAGTTGAGAAACGGGTTGCGGCAGCGCCGGCATGGTGATGGAACCGGCACCGCTGGCAAACATGTGTTCCACCAGTTGCGCGGCCACCGACTGATCGGCGCGTGGTGTTGCGACGAGATCATGGTGGTGCAGGCCGGGTGTGGTGTTGATTTCGCCGATGTAACCATTTGAAGGCGTCAGCGGCTCGCCAATGTTGCGGGCGAGGATGTCGATGCCGGCCAGCCTGACGCCCAAATTCTGCACCAGCCTGGTGCAGGTGGCGATGGTGCCGGCATGGACAGCCGCCGGAAGGGAGTGGTTCTGGGCGTGGGAATTCTCGTTCACAGCGCGTTTCAAGACGATCATCTGGCCTTCGTCCGGCACCGAGCGGACGTTCAAGTCCTGGGCCGCGAGATAAGCCACGCATTCGCGATCGAGGCGTATCGGGCTCAAGGCGGTGAACGGCCTGCCGGTCAGTCTTGCTTTGTTTTCCGCTTGCACCAACTTGGCGATCGAGCGCTTGCCGTCGCCCACAATGCGCGGCGGGTCGCGGCGCACCGCGTCGAGGAATTTGCCGTCGATGAACAGCAGCCGCCAGCTCTGGCCCTCGATCTGTTCCTCGGCAATGAGTTCAGGGTCAAAGCGCGCTGCTAAAAATGCGGCGCGGCGGAGATCGCTCGCCGTGCCGATGCCCGTCGTTACACCGCGGCCACCGCCGGTGCCGTAATTGGGTTTCACCACCAGCGGCCTTCCGGCGCCCTTCAACAAGTCATGCGCATTGCGCATGTCGGTGACGGGAAAACGCACATGGCGGGGCACATCGAGGCCCTGTTCGGCGAGCAATTGATAGGTCAGCGCCTTGTTGCCCATCAGATCCAGCGTCAGGCGGTCATCGAGGCGCACGTCGGGGCCGCGCACCACCAGCACTGTGCCATTGCGGGAAAGGCGCGTGAAGCCCGCGTCCCATTTGCGGAACGTGGCGCCGGTCTCGTGCGCCGCCCTGGCCCAGAACAGGTCATAGTAGCGCTGGCGCAGCGCCTTGAACCGCATGTGCCGGATGACATCGGGTACATCGAACAGACGCAGTGAGCGGAACATCTGGCGCGTCAGGCTGGCTTTCAAGGCACGGGTCATGGTTATTCGATCAGGCAATTGTCGGCGGCCAGCTGCTTGTCGACCCATTCGTTGCTGAAATTGCCGGCCTTCACGTCGGCCACATATTGCTGCATGCGGGCGCGGTGAGCGCGCAGCCGCATCACCGTGTCGCCGGCCACTTCGCAGCGCACCACCGCGATGCCGCTGCTGTCGGCGACGATG
>JANPCS010000493.1:0-3799 GCA_031431065.1 Hyphomicrobiales bacterium
CCGCGCCGGCTCCGGCGTTGAGCGCCGTCAGCGTATCAACCAGCACGATCTGGCGGTCGAGCCTGGCGAAGTGGCCGAAAAAGAACGGCTTGACGATTGTGGAGACATAGGAGTCATAGCGCCGCTGCATGAGTGCGCCGAGCGAACCACGGGGAAGCTCCGCCGACGGAACAATATCGAGTGGTGCAAATGCCAACAGCGGCGAGCCGGCGAAGTCGCCGGGCATGAGGAAACGGCCGGGCGGCAAGGTGGAGAGCGAGACATCGTCTTCACGGCAACTGGCGAGATAGGCGGTAAAGACCTCGGCCGAGGCGATGGCTTGCTGTTCATCGGCCGCAGCCAGCGGATCGAGGCTGCCCAGCATGCGGTGCCAATCAACGGCTATCGCCAAGCGCGGGGGCACGCGGCTGGCAGCGACGGTGGCCGCCGACCATTCGGCATAACTCATCTGCATCAGCGGTAGATCGAGTAGCCATTCGCCGGGATAATCGACAATGTCGATGTGCAGTTTACCGGAACCGAAGTTGCGGGCGATGAGGCCGCGCGGCTCGTATTCCGCGGTGATGCGCAACTGGCTGATGCGCCTGGTGCTGTCAGGCCAATGACGATCCTTGCCGGAAAGCGCCGCCAGGTGGTTTTCATAGGCGAAACGCGGCAGCGTATCGTCGGGCTGCGGTTCCAGGTAGCAGCGTGTGACGCGGCCTTGTGCCATGGCCTCGAAGGCAGGCATCCGGGCACCCTTCAGAAGGGAGTGGACGAGAGCGGTGATGAACACCGTCTTGCCGGCCCGCGACAGGCCGGTTACCCCTAAGCGCAGCGAGGGGCTGACGAGGCCGGTGGCGAAGTCGGTTAGTCCTCCCGCCGCCATGCGGCCCTGATCGAGAATGGTGGAAAGCGTTGCGATATCAAGTCATCCCGGTTGCCCGATAATTGGGGGCAAGTGACCGCAAACACAAGACAAAGCTTAAAGCGGCATGATCAGGGCAGCAGATCGCGCGGGCGGATGAAGTGGGTGAGTTTGCCGCTGGACCAGCCGGTTGTGGCCCAATCTCCCGGTGGAAACGCGATGACGGCAAGTGCGGCTGTCGGAAATTTGGCCGCGAGGTTCTGGCATTGAGCTGCGCCGCCGCTGGCTACGAGGCGCTTAGCCAGTTCGCCAATTGCCGGGTTGTGGCCGACCAGCAGCAATCGTTCGGCCTTGCCACCCTGAGCACGGATGACATCGAGCAAATTACTGCCATCGCCGAAATCATAAATGTCATCGATTGTGCTGAAAGCTGGGACCACGGCAAATTGCTGCAGGACCATCCGGAGAGTCTCTTGGGCGCGGCGGGCGGGTGAACACAGGATCTTGTCCGGCAGCAGGCCAAGCCGGTCGATTTCGCGGCCCATGGCTGCAGCTGCTGTGATGCCGCGCTCACTCAAGGGACGGTCCATGTCGCGCTGGTCATTCCCGGCCAGGCTCGATTTGGCATGGCGCAAGAGCAGCAGCCGGCGCGCTGTGGTTTTCTCGGACATGCGGTGTACCGTTAAGGCTGTTTTGGTTGTTTCCCGAAATACGCGGTTTGGTTCAAATTTTACATGCCGGTGCAACGCAACACTTACGCAATGGGTCCAATATAGCCACAAATTTGAACGATCCGGGACCGCTTCCATGTTCAACCAGCTGCACGCGCTTCTCCGCCGTACCGAGGGCCAAGTCACCATTCTTTTCGCCTTGGCAACGGTGCCGTTGCTGGTCGCGGCGGGAGCGGCCATCGACCGCATCCGACTCGACAATACCAGAACGGAAATGCAGGCGGCTCTGGATGGTGCAACCCTGGCGGCGGCGAATGCCGAAAACCGTACCAACAAGCAGCGCGAGATGCTGGCGCGCAAGTATTTCAAGGCCAACTTCGCCAGCGCAGAAGAAAACAGCGCGAATTTCACGATCGACGTGACCGCGGCTGCGGTGATCGCCAATGTGCGTATTGACTATCCAATGACATTCATGAGCCTGGTTGGCATCGACCAGGCGACGATCGATATCACTGCCGAGGTGATGCGCCCATTCGAGGGCAAGGCCGAAGTGGCGCTGGTTCTCGACTATTCGGGATCGATGAACCGCAAGAACAAGTACCAGGACATGGCGGCGGCGGCCGAAGGCATGATCGACGAACTCGACAAGGCGCTGAAGGACAATGCGCTGAAGATCGGGCTCGTGCCGTTTTCAGCGATGGTCTACACCAGCATGAACAAGGATTACGTCACGCAGGCCTCGGCCACCGCGACATGGACCGGCTGCACGCAGGACCGCAAGTTTCCCTATAACACGACAGTCGACACTCCGACCGCCGATTCCGACACAAAGTGGGGATTCGACAACGGACAGATTACTCCCTCAAGAGCCGGCGACAACCCTAGGCCGGAGAATACCGGCATCTACAACTGCGCGAATTACGACGGCAAGAAGCTGAAGATCATTCCGCTTACCGCCGATATGTCCGATCTCAAGACCAAACTGCGAGCCATGCGGCCCATCGGCAACACCAACATTCCGCTCGGCGCCGAGTTCGGCTGGAACCTTCTTGATCCGAAGGAACCCTTTACCGAAGGCGCGCCCTATTCCGACAAGAAGACCCGCAAGTTTCTCGTGTTGCTGACTGACGGCGTGCAGACATCAAGTCAATTTGAAAGCGGGGGCGGCCGCTCGATCGCGCAGGGCAACGCAAATCTTCTCGCACTCTGCACCAACATGCGCAATGCCGGGGTGACGGTTTTCGCCATCGCCTATGACATCACCGATCCGGCGGTCACCACCCTGCTGAAGACTTGTGCGCCCGACCGCTATTATGAACCCGATAGCGGCGCAACCGAGATCAAACAGGTGTTCAGCCAGATCACCAGCCAGATCAAGAACTCGCACATCCGCGTGTCGCGCTGATCAGGTGCCGATCTTCGAGCGGTCAAAGGGCGTCGTCTGGTAGACTTCGTTGATCCAGTTGCCGAACAGCAAATGCGCGTGGCTGCGCCAGCGGTTTTCGGGGGTTAAGTCCGGATCGTTCTTCGGAAAATAATTTGCCGGAAGTTCAATGGCTTTTCCCGCCGCCGCATCGCGCCGGTATTCATCGCCGAGCGAGTTGGTGTCATACTCGATGTGATTGAACATGTAGAGCGAGCGGCGCTGCGGATCGCCGATCAGGCAGAGGCCCGCCTCATCCGATTCCATCAGCACCTCAAGGCCGCGGCCTTCGGGCAGAGCGGCGCGATGGTTTTCCGTCCAGCGCGAGACGGGAATCGAGAAGTCGTCGGAGAAGCCGCGCAGATAGGGCGAACTGGGCGTGAGGTTGCGGTGCCGGTAAACGCCGAAGACCTTTTTCGGCAGCGCATGCTTTGGCACGCCATGATAATGATGAAGTGCGGCTTGCGCGCCCCAGCAGATGTTCATGGTCGAATGAACGTGGGTCTGGGTCCAATCGTAGATGCGGCTGAGTTTGTCCCAATAGGTGACATCTTCGAAATCGAGCAGTTCGACGGGGGCGCCGGTGACGATGAAGCCATCGAATTTTCGCGACTTCACATCCTCCCAGTCTTCATAGAAAGCCAGCATGTGATCGGCAGACGTGTTCTTCGGCGTGTGGCTGGTGATCTTGATCAGCGTCAGTTCGACCTGCAACGGCGTCGCCCCGATGAGCCTTGCAAATTGCGTCTCGGTCTTGATCTTGTTGGGCATCAGGTTGAGGAGGCCCAGGTGCAGCGGGCGGATGTCCTGTCTTGCTGCCGAAGCCTCGGTCATCACCATCACGCCTTCGGATTCGAG
>JANPCS010000494.1:0-1937 GCA_031431065.1 Hyphomicrobiales bacterium
AGCTGACTGAGGAAGTCGCGGCATGGCAGGAAAAACGCAACAAACATCACGCCAAAGCCGATTGGCAATTCACAACTGCCGACGCCCGCGTTAAACTCAAAAGACTGTACCCGCAGTTTCTATGACTCGCGGCACTAGAGACGGACCTGGCCAGTCACGATTTTTTCGTAGAGCGCTACATCAAGCCGTTGGTAACCGGCGGGTTCGCCTCGCCATGCAAACAGGCGGTCACCATCGGGCGCCGGATGAAAGCCCTCAACCATCAACTCATTGCGCTTGTGCTTGAAGGTCTCGGTTATCGCAACGTCCGTGGCCATGCGGAGAAATACTGGAATTGCATAAAGTGGAAGTTGGGATTCGGCATACCGGCGGAATTCCCGAAGGTCGAAACCCTTGCCGGTCAGCAACAGGGCCATGCCGGCCTTGCCGTCAATTCCTGGCACATCGACACCATAGACGACAGCACCGTTGACACCGCAAGCGCTGGACAGCACATCGGCAACCTCGAGGGTCGAGACGTTCTCGCCCCTCCAGCGGAAGGTCTCGCCGATGCGATCGACGAAGTAGAAAAAACCTCCAGCATCGAAGCGCATCAGGTCGCCGGTCCTGAACCACGCGTCACCTTCCGCAAACACGTTGCGCAGCACCTTGCGCTCCGATTCCGCCGCATCGGTGTAACCCTCGAATCGCGCCTGGCCACTGCCCTGCCCGATGCGTCCGAGTGCCTCGCCAACATCACCTGCCTCCACTGCAATGCAGAAGCCGTCTGCCATGCGGACTGGCTGCCCGGTGGCGGCGTCGAACTTTACGATTGCCGTCGGGAAGCGATGACGAAGATAAGGCGGAATGCGGCCGATCGAGCCAGGCTTTCCCTCGACATTGAAGAGCGAAAAGTTACCCTCGGTGGCGGCATAGAATTCGACGATCTGGGGAATTGCGAAGCGGTCCTGGAATGACTGCCAGATATCGCCGCGAAGCCCGTTGCCGCAGGCCAAACGCAAGCGGCCGCGCCCCTTTGCAGAATCGGAAGGCGCAGTCAGGAGATAACGGCAGAGCTCGCCGATGTACTGAATCTGCGTGCAGTCCCAGCGGTAGACGTCGTCCCAGAAACGGCGGGCCGAGAATTTTTCGGCGATGACGGTTGAACCACCGGCCACCAGCGTCGCCATCACCGCCACAACGCCGCCGACGCTGTGGCAGAGCGGCAGGCAGTTATACATCCGGTCGTCACACGTATTGCCAAGCAGCCCCTTGAACCACAGGGACCAACTCAAGAGTCTGCGATGACTGACGCGCGCAGCCTTGGGTCGGCCTGTGGTGCCGGACGTGTAGATCAACAGTGCGGTGTCATCGACGTTGACTGGCGGCAAGCCGTTCTGCGCGACCGCCACCGCCGGCGAGGTGTCCTCCAGCATGCTGGAATAGTCACAAAGTATCGCGTCCGTCTGCTCCTCGCAGTAGGCAGCGCAAGCAGAGGCAAACCGCGATTCAGCTATCACATGACGGGGCGCGGCGAGTTTGAGGCAATGCCGAAGCGAGATGCCGTTGAGCGCTGTGTTGATCAGCGCCGTGACAATCCCAAGCTTCGACAGACCGAGCCAGATCGCCACGTAGTCTGGCCGGTTGGTCAGCATCAGCGCAACGCAGTCGCCGGGCTTCAGGCCTCGCGAAAGCGCCCAGCTGGCGTAGCGGTTCATTCTCCTGCCAAGTTCCTCGAACGTAAATGTCTCGATGTCCGACAGCAGTGCTGGTTTGTTGCCGTGACTGTGGGCCAAGTGCTCGATGATGTGGGACAAGAGCAGAGACGGATTGTTATCTATCGCCGCCGTGGCCGCAAGGGCATCCCCCCAGGCTGCGGATGCAGAACGCGGCCTTCCCGTTTCAGTCGCCAGGATCACGGCTTCGATGTTCATGACGTTCTATGTTCCGTCCGCTTC
>JANPCS010000495.1:0-4318 GCA_031431065.1 Hyphomicrobiales bacterium
TTCCGTTTTTGTGCGTGAAGGCAACACCGCTTACTTGACCAACATAGTTGCCTTTGATGACCTGAAAAACATCGGCAACCATTGGACGTTGCTAGAACGTACACCTATCGGTGTCGAGAGGTGAATATGCATAAATAAGACATACTGTGGCTGGAATCTCATCTACAAGAATGACTGCTTTGGGTCGAATGCGGCCAAAATTTGATCGGACGAAAGTGGAGAGAGCATACCTATTTCACTGACAATCCGTCGCGTCGCCAACAACGCACCAAACGGAGGTATACTGTCCGCAGTTTCAGGTGTCACAAGTATGCTGTTCTCGATTTCCCTCAGTAGTTGATACACTGTCTACAGTTTCCCGCATTGTACCGATGATTGAAAGCTTTCGCAGCGGCTTCTCGTGGTAGTTGATGCGCGAATGCCCCCCGTCCGCAACGGGCTGCGGCGGGCGGGATTTGCGGGTGGATGGCTCGAAAAAAGCAGACATTGAAATTGAGCAAGGAGAAAAACCACATGAAGATTGGCATCATCGGACTGAGCCGCATGGGCGGCGGAATCGCACGCTACGAAGCTGCTCTCGGCTATGCGTCTGGGTTTTGGCGGGCACAACCAGCCCACAGAGCCACCCGTCAAAGTATGAACACCGGCGCAAACCCGCCGCCCGGCGTTCTGAAATTCGTCGTTTGGCCCTGATAGAGCCGCGCCGCTGTTAGCAGAACCTGGCCCGCGTAAGTGTACAGCCGGATATCCATCTTGCGCTGCACGGGCGCGCCATCGAGTTTGATCATCCTCTGGCCCGGCGCCGCGAAGGCCTGCGCCACATATCCGCCTTCAGCGATGCCGGCCCATACGCCCTTGGTCACTTTGTCGCCGCGATACACGGCTTTGCCACCGTGGCCGGACAGTGGCTTGAAGAACAGGTTCCTGCGGTCAGCCCACATCGCCCTGGCATTTTCACGGGTGACCAATGTGGTTTTCGGAATGCCCGCAAGCCGCATGCGCATCTCTTCGGGCAGGCCAGCCGACTTCAGCCAATCCGGCTCGGACAGCAAAGTTAGATTGCGTTTGGCTGCATGAATGGCGTGATTGTTAGGGTTTGGCGTGACCACAACCGCGCCGTCCCGGTAGGCCGCCGCGAGCCCCGCATGACTGGGGTCCGCCAACGAAAAGTCGACGAGCCGATTGTAGACCAGGTCGATCTCCAGTCCGTCGAGCAGAAGCTTGCCAGCTTTGTATTCGAGCGCCGATGCATCGCCGATCACGGCGTCAATGCCATACTTGCGCAACACCTGCAGCGCCAGAATGAATTCGGGAAAGAGGTATTGCTCTTCCGGCCGGTCATCGACAATCGCCACGCGGCGCGGGCGGCCGGCGCCACGCTGGAGCCGCCATTCCGAGATGAACACGTCCAGCGCTTGCGCCTCGAAGTTTTCCACCTGCATCTGGATCAACCCGCGCTCGATTTCATTGCAACAGGCCTTCTGGGCTTTGGCGAGCAGGGCGTTGATGAAGGCGCCGCCGGCATTGGTGTTCACTTCGATCAGCCTCGGGCCGCTGTCATCGAGATGGAAATCATAGCCCATGAAAGCGCCAAGCGGGCCAAAATCCCGTTGCGCGGATTCCGGTGCCCAGGCGAGGACGGCGCTCCGGTAGCCGGGCAATTTCGCTGCCGCCTCGATGGCTTCGACGATGCCGCGCATGTGCGCGATTGCCTCCGACGAGAGGAACACAAGGACGTTGGAGAGCAGGTTTGGGCGGCTTTCGAGCTGTTCCACGCTGAAGGCCGGATCATCCACCGCGCGGCCAACGGTGTCCGCCAGCAGTTTGCGGTCAAGGGTCGTGCAGAGGCAGCGCTGGTTCAGCCGACCGGAGAGGGCGAGCTCTCCCTGATGGCTGTCCGGAGCGGAAGGTAAATTCATCTGGCGCTCCGCCTTGATCTTTGCCTGGGCGTTTCTTGCTTAACCACCGGAGCTGGCCGGATCATCGCTGGTTGCTAAGCAATTTGCGGCTGCATGCGGTCCTTCGCCTTGAAGTACGTCCGGGCGTAGGAAGGCCCGGTGACGAGAACCGCGCCTGCGCCGGCGATCGATTGCGCTGCGGCGCGCAGGTATTCGGGGGCAAGGACCTCGTGGCCGCTTCCGATGGTGTTCGACTTGTGGTGGATGTGGCGCGTCGGATGGCCGGGATGCAACACCAGGGTTTCCACATCGTCGTGGCTGAAATGGAAGACGCGCGCTTCGTGGTGGTCAATCCACATGACCGCATGGAAATGGTGCTGGCTCATGAACGGCGTCCTCTCTTGTTGGATGCAACAAATATAACGGCGCAAACTGCCGCAGGTTCCGCAATATCTCGAGAAACCTCACGCACGGCTTCCATCTTTGCCCCGCGCGGATTCCAGAAGGCCGGCCATGGCGAACCGCAGTCCATGCATCTGATCAAGCAAGTGCAGGATGACGCCGACGCCCTCGCCGTTGACGCCGAGCCCGTCCATCAAATCCCGGATCAGTTGCGCCCGGGCGAGATCGGCTTCGGAAAAAGCCAGTTCGGTGCCGGTTCCGGCGGGAACCAGCCATTCCTCCTCGATCCAGATGTCGAGGGTCTCCTGATCGAGCCCGGCGCGATAGAGGAAGTCCAGTTTGGCGATGATCATGGCTGCATCTCCCGGCGCGGGTCGTAGCTTGGCCCTGGCGCCCATGTGGACAGGAAAGCCTCAAGCTCAGGGTTCGCCTCCGAAGGCAGCATGACCTTGAGCGTGACCAATTCATCGCCATGCCCACCACGGCGGGCGACGCCCTTGCCCTTCAGGCGGAGCACGGCGCCGGTGTTCGATCCCTTGGGCACGGCAAGCATCACCGATCCGGAAGGGGTTGGCGCCTTGACGCGCGCCCCCAGAACCGCTTCGGCAAGGGTAACGGGCAGGTCCAAATGGATGTCGTCGCCAAGCCGAGTGAAGAAGCGGTGCGGCGTGATGGAAATCTCCACCAGCGCGTCTCCCGCCTCGCCCTCGCCGCGCGATGGCGCGCCCTTGCCGCGCAGGCGCAAGGTTTGGCCCTCCGCGATGCCCGCCGGGATAGACACATCAAGCGTACCGCCGTCCGGCAAAGTCAGACGCTTGCTCGCGCCATTGACCGCGTCGAGGAATTCGACGGCAAGGCGGTAGCGCAGATCGGCACCCGGCCCGCGCCGGGCTTGCTGCGCCTGCTGGCGGAACAATTCCGCGAACAGATCGTCCGCGCCGGCGAAATCCGCGTAGCCGGAGCGGTTCTCATAGGGGCTGCCGGCGGGAGCCTCGGCCGCATAGTCCTTGTAGTGGCGCTGGCGCGGTTTCTCGGTTCCCGACGCGTCGATCTCGCCCGCGTCGAAACGCTTGCGCTTGTCCGGATCGGATAGCAGCTCATGTGCCAATGCGGCATCCTTGAAGCGCTCCTCGGACTCTTTATTGCCGGGATTGAGATCGGGATGCAGTTTCTTGGCGAGGCGGCGGTAGGCCTTTCGGATGTCATCGGGCGAAGCGGTGCGCGCCAGCCCCAGGATTTCATATGGGTCTTTCACGGCCCCTCCGTTGAAGTTCAGTCTGCAAGGTCGGCGCTGCTTGCGAACGTGGGTCGATTAAAAGCGCGTATCGGCTGGCTAATCAACGAAAGTTTCATCCGGCAAAGCATTCCACAAGATGATTGCCGGCTCTTCGGCAAGCTTATGGCCGTAACCCAGAATGCTGAGTGACGCCGTGCCGAGAAGAAAATGCAACGCCTGCTCGATCCCCAGTCCGATCCAGCGCACCGCCAGAACACGTCCAAAGTGGCCATGCGAGAAAATGGCGATATCGCCCTCCAGATTCCGGAGTCTGGCAATGACCCGATCCGCGCGCAAGGAAACCTGGGTTGGTGATTCACCCTGCGGGCATCCGTCCTTGAAGATATTCCAATCAGGGTTCCTCTCGCGAATTTCACTTGTCCGCAGGCCCTCGTAATCCCCGTAGTCCCACTCCGCGAGATCGGACTCGATTTCCACAGGCCTGTTCAATGCCGCCAACTCGGCTGATCGGCGTGCGCGTTGGAGCGGACTGGTGAACACGCGCTTGAAACTGACGTGATGGAGCCGGTCTGGCAGCGTACGGGCCTCCTGTTCGCCCTTCTCTGTCAATGGAATATCGGTTAGTCCCGTGTGCTGGCCGGAGAGCGACCATGCCGTTTCGCCGTGCCGGACGAGATATATGCGCTGGAGCATAGGCATGGGACTACGTGCTTGCCGCCCATTGCCAGTTGCGGATTTCCGGCATGTCCTCGCCGTGTTCGGCGATGTAGCGTTTGTGTTC
>JANPCS010000496.1:0-1948 GCA_031431065.1 Hyphomicrobiales bacterium
CCTGTGGTGGCGCCGGTCACCAGGGCGACCTTGCCGGCAAAGCGTTTCATCTGTGTCTCCCTAGAAGATGGCGATGGGGTTCCACGGCGTGCCGGTTGCCCCCGGCAGGCGCAGCGGCAGGCCGACGACCATGAACTCGAAGCGGCCCTCTTCCTTCACCGCCGCCGCCAGTTCTTCCAGCTGCAGGCTGTCGGAGATGCACATGCCCATCGCCGTCAGCTGCAAGGGGTGAATCGGATAGGGCATGTCCTCGACATTGCTGGGCACCGTCTCGCCATCGCCATCGGGCAGAAAGGCGGCGATGCGGCGCTCATGCATCCACGGCACGGCATCGACGTGGAGTCCCGCCTTTCCGGTTCCGGCTGGCGGGTACTCGTTGTTCCAGGCGCCGAGCTTCAGGCGGCGGGCATGGTGACCGGTGCGGAACACCAGAATGTCGCCTTCGCCCAGGCGCACCCCTTGCGCCTTCTCGATCTCCTCGAGTTCCTTGCGGTTCACCGCCTCGCCGGGTTCGAGCCATTCGACACCGCGATGGCGCGCCGCATCGAGAAGCACGCCGCGCCCGACAAGCCCGGTCGCGTAGGCGGTGATCGACCCCCACTCGGAGCCGCGCGAGGTCAGCGTCGAGACCGGCTTGCCGTTGTAGAGCTGGCCCCGGTAGCCGACATGGTTCAGCGCATCGACGTGTGTATAGGCATCGCCATGGCTGCCCATGCCGAGCCAGCACATGCCGAACGACAGCCCGCTCTTCGACACCGGCAGATCGTGCAGGAGCGAGAACACATGCGTGGCGGGGGCGGGATTGTCCGCCGCCGCCGTCTTGCCGATGGGAATGGCCATCGAGACCTGACGGCCGCTCTTGACCAGCCTGGCGGCAGCCGCCACCATGCCGGGTGTCAAGTAGTTGAGCGTGCCGCGCTCATCGTCGGGACCCCAGTGTCCCCAATTTTTCACCTGCTCGAAGAGTCTGTCGAACTCCTTGAGCGACACCGGCGCCGGTGTTGTCAGGGCGCGGGTCATTGGGCGGGCGCCGTCGCCGCCAGGATGGAGTCGATGTTATCCTGGGTGACGAAGATCAGTCCGGAGTCGCCGATCGCCGGCAGGGGATTCTGCAGCCATTGATCCATGCCGAGGTTGCGGATGATGTCGTTCTTGAAGGTGTAGAGATAGAGTACGGCAAAGTAATCCATGGTTTCGTACTTCTCCATGTTGATCATCTTCACGGTTCCGTCCTTGATGGTGTTCATGAAGTCGCGGCCAGCCTCGTTCGATGTAATGATGATCTTGCCGGACTTGCCAGACTCGATCACCGCACGAACGATACCGGGGCCGGCTTCGGAATCGAAGCCCACCATGCCCGTCAGGTTCGGGTGACCCTGGATGATCGCGGCGGTATTCGCGGCAACCTGCTCGACATTGGTGCCGGACTCCTCATCCGCCACGACTTTCACATCCGGGCACTCTTTGGCGAGAGCGTCGCGCAGGCCCTGGCGCGCGGCGATGAAGCTGCCGGCGGCGAGGAATGAGATGGTGCCGATCTCACCGGCCTTGAGGCCTGCTTCAGCGTGATAGCGGCACTGATACTGACCGTGCTGATAGCCCAGATTATACCAGTTGGTGCCGAGATAGGTGAGACGCTTTGACATCGGCAGGTCGCCGTCGGTCACCATCGTCGGTACTTTCTTGTCGATGCACTTGTCGACTTCGGAGGCGAGCGCGTCATCCCAGCCGCCGACGACAATCACGCCCGCCGGATTCTTGGTGCACTCCGCATCGACCGTCGTAATGAAGGCGGCGAGATCGACCGAGGTTGGCCCGGCAATGCGAACATTGACATTCAGGGCTTTGCGCGCCGACTCGAGACCGGGATAGACGCGCTCGACAAACAGCGGCAGGTTCGAGGCGTTGCTGATCCAGACGTATTCCTGATCGGCACGGCTCTTGTCGC
>JANPCS010000497.1:0-2006 GCA_031431065.1 Hyphomicrobiales bacterium
GCCCTCGGGCCCGTTGGAACAAGCGGTCAAGGCCAGCGCCAGGCCAGTGATGCTCAGTGCACGAATGATCGTAACGTTCAAATTCATTGTCCTCAAACCAGTGCCGCGCCATGTGCCATAGCTCAGGCGCGCCTTCAAGCGATTTGCCCCAGAAGCGGCAGCAGGCCGCTCAAGCTTTCGATGCGGCGGAAGCGGGGATTGCCAACCGGGGCCTCGCCGTGTTCCAGAACCCAGGTCAGTTCATGCGGCACGTGAATGCCCCAACCGCCCGCCTGGATAACCGGCACGACATCGGATTTCAGAGAGTTGCCGATCATCATCGCTTGCGCCACGCCATCGCCATGGCGCGCGAAGATACGGTCATAGATCTGTGGCGTTTTTTCGCTGACGATCTCGACGGCGTTAAAAAAATCGCCGAGACCGGACTGCGCCAGCTTGCGCTCCTGGTCGAAGAGATCGCCCTTGGTGATCAACACGATGCGGTAACGGCCAGCCAAAGCCTCCAGCGTTTCCCGTGCCCGCGGCAGGGTTTCGACCGGGTTCTGCAGCATCTGGCGGCCAAATGACAGGATCTCTGCTATGACGCCGGCGGGCACTCGACCGTTGGTGATCTCGACCGCCGTCTCGATCATCGAGAGCGTGAAGCCTTTGACACCATAGCCATAGAAGGCGAGGTTGCGGCGCTCGGCGGCAAGCAGACGGGCGGAAATGACTTGGTGCTCGCCATGGTCCGACAGCAGTTCGGCGAAGCGCTGCTCGGTCATGCGGAAAAAAGATTCGTTCTGCCACAGCGTGTCGTCGGCGTCGAAACCAATCGTGGTGATGGCGGGCTTTGCCACCTCAGGAATCCTCGGCGGGGCGAACAGTGACCGGAGTGCCGACGATGACATTTTCGAACAGTTCGGCCACATCTTCGTTCAACATGCGGATGCAACCCGACGACATGGCGAGGCCGATGGATTTGGGTTCATTGGTGCCATGAATGCGATACAGCGTGTCGGCGCCGTTGGCATAAAGATAGAGCGCGCGCGCACCCAGCGGGTTATCGGGACCACCGGGCTGACCGTTCATCCATTTCTTGGCGCGTTCGTCGCGGTCGACCATTTCACGCGGCGGCACCCAGCGCGGCCAGCGCCGCTTCATGCCGATCTGGGCGCTACCCGCCCAGGCAAATCCGGCGCGGCCCACGCCGACGCCATAGCGCTTGGCCTGGCCATAAGCCAGCACGTGATAGAGAAAGCGGTTGCCGGGATCGACCACCAGGGTTCCGGGCTCCTCGGTGCCCTCGAAATCCACCATCTGGCGGCGGTATTTCTTTTTGATCAGCCGCGGGCTCACAGGCTCGATCGGGAAATCGGTCTCCGACTCGGGCGGGGGCAGAAGGGCGGGATCGAAGTATTGCTCTTCGGTGGCCAAGAGACTGCCGCCGAGGCGGGGCTTGCCGCCATCCTCGAATTCGACGTAAGGATCCTGGGCGCGCGCCTGGGGCACGGCTGCCAACAAGGACAGGCCGCCGGCCACCAAGCGGCGGCGGGAAAGTCGGGGCATCATCAATCTAACCTGCGCGTTGTCCGGGGTTCGGCACCTGCTATCATGTCCCGCGGCGGCAGGACTGTGATCGGCGTGTGGCCCAATTGTGGCGGTGCCTGAAACGTCAGGATGCCACGGCGAACGTGGCCTTGCCAGCCTGATAGGTTTCAGGCGCTGCCCCGCGCGAGAACGGATAGCAGCTCATCGGCACGCCGCCCGGCAGGAAGGCCGCGGGGTCGAAGCTTTCGCAAAGCTGGCCGTCCTTGGTGGTCCAGCGGCCCTTGGTGGTGCCCTTGCCATCGACCTCGACGAGGGAGGAACCATCGGCGGCATAAAGCGTCGTGCCGGTGTTGTTGGGACCCTGGAAGCGCCAGCTCTTGCCGGCCAGAATGGTGCGGATCTCGGTGGCCGAAAGCCCTTGTGGGGCTAGTGGCTCGCCGGTGCTGCCGCTGTCGGAGGAACCACCCAGCGAGCAG
>JANPCS010000498.1:0-3730 GCA_031431065.1 Hyphomicrobiales bacterium
GCCGAAGATCAGTTTCCACAACAGCCAGATGAGCACTGCCGTCGCTACACCGCTCAGCAATTGCAACCAGCCGAGCACCCGGCACCAGAAATCCGCCCGTATCATGCCTTGACCTTCCCCCTCATCATCGCCAGCGAATAAATCACGAGTCCGGCGCAAATGAAATGGAACAGGTTGAAGGGACCGATGAAGGTTCCATAGGGCTTGAGGAATTCCCAAGCGAAGCGCTGCGTGCCATAGGTCAGCACCAGCAAATAAAAGCCATTGGCCGCGAAGAACCGGTTGCGCTGGCCAATGAGCAGCAACGCCGTCAGCAAGAATGCGGCAAGCGAGAAGGATTCATAGAGCTGCACCGGATGGCGCGATACACCGTCGCCAAAGTCATGGCCCCACGGCAGTGTAGTGGGCGTACCATGCGTCTGGTCTTCCAGCCCTGACAGGAAACATCCCCAGCGGCCAACGATCACGCTGGTGGCAAAGGCCGGAACGAAAATCAGGCCGGTGGAACCCGCGATGCCACGCCACCGCTTGAACATCTCGATCGCCACAATGGCACCGGCCAGCGCCCCCACAATGCTGCGGCCGATGCCGGGCACCCCGCTGAGCCAGAGGTTCAGCGTCCCCGCCCCGAAGCCGCCAAGTGCAGCACCCATGACCAGCGCCATGGCATAGCCAATCCCCGCCTTCTCGATCTTCTCGCCCGCCTCCGCCAATCGCCAGCGGTAGACAAGAAACGTCATGGTGAGTGCAGAAGTGGCGGCAAGCAAATCGAAGATTGTGTGGATAAGCATTGGAGCGCGAACCAAAAACCACTCGTCAAAAAACCCGTCATTCCGGCGAAGGCCGGAAACCCGCTTCACTGCTCAAACAATGTCATGGTAACATCAATTGTGTCGTGAATATCCAGCCAATCCGGATTGCTCGTTTCGATCAATCTGAATTTCCAGGAACGTTTCCATTCCTTGATTTGTTTTTCGCGCCGGATGGCCTGTTCCATCGAAAGACGGTGCTCATACCAGACCAATGCATGGATTGCGTACTTCGAAGTGAACCCCGGCGTTGTTCCGTTCTTGTGATCACAGACACGTTGCCACAGCGAACTCGTCACGCCGACATAGAGCGTGCCGCGATAGCGGCTGGCCATGATGTAAATGGCGGGATGCTTTTCAAGGGACATACCGGACGCTAGGCGCGGCGTGGTAATTTTCCAAGCAAAAGCGGGACCCCGGCCTGCGCCGGGGAGACGGACTATGTAGTCGTTTTAGTATAGGGCCCGAAAAGCTCAGCTCTGAAACTCCAGCGCGTCGCGGATGATCTTTTGCAGGTCTTCGCGGCGATACGGCTTCATGATGATGAAGCCCTCGCGGAAGCGCGGTTCTTCCTGATGCACCATGGCGCCCTTGGGATAGCCCGAGGTGTGCACCACCTTGAGGTTCGGTCTGATGCCACGCGCCGCTTGTGCGAGGTCGAAGCCGTTGAGGCCGCCCGGCATGACAACGTCGGAGAACATCAGGTCGATGTCCGGGTTTTCCTGCAGTTTGGCCAGGGCCTGCAATCCGTCTTCCGCTTCGACGACGTCGAATCCAAAGTCCTGCAGGAAGCCGCAGGCAACGGCGCGCACCGCCTCCTGGTCCTCGACCACGAGGATCTTGGGCACGCGCGGCGCTTCGGGCTCTGGTTCTGCAACCATGCTCTCCGCTTCGGCGGGTGCCACCATCTCAGGCGCCACACCCAGCACTTCAGGGATCGTCTCGCCGCCGGCAAACTTGCGCGGCAAATACATCTTCACCGCCGTGCCATGGCCGACTTCGCTGTAGACCGCAATGTGGCCGCCCGACTGCTTGATGAAGCCATAGACCATCGACAGCCCAAGACCCGACCCAGAGCCCTGTTCCTTGGTCGTAAAGAACGGCTGGAAGACCTTCTCGAGGAGTTCTGGGCTCATGCCACTGCCGGTGTCGGACACCGCCACCATGATGTAGTGGCCGGGCGCCACGTCCGGATTTTTGCCGGCATACGCCTGGTCGAGATAGACCGGCTGCGTCTCGATGGTGAGATGGCCGCCACGCGGCATCGCATCCCTGGCATTGATCGACAGATTGAGAATGGCCGATTCAAGCTGCGAGGGGTCGATGACCGCCATCGGCTCGCCCGCCATCATGTCGGCGCGCAATTGTATTTGCTCGCCGATGGTGCGGGCAATCAGCGGCGCCATGCCACTCACCAGGCCGTTGACCCTGACCTCGCGCGGCTCGAGCTCCTGCTTACGCGCAAAAGCCAGCATCTGGCGGGTGAGGCCGGCTCCTTTGCGTGCCGCATCGATCGCTTCCGACAGCCGCTTGGTCGAGCGGTCATCGGGCAGCTTGCCTTCCAGCAGTTCGAGATTGCCCATGATGATTGTCAGGAGATTGTTGAAATCATGTGCCAGGCCGCCGGTCAGCTGGCCGATGGCTTCCATCTTCTGGCCGCGCTGCAACGAGCTCGCAGCCTGCTTCTTCGCGCTGGCATCGGTCACTTGAACGATCAGCTGTTCGATAGCACCCTGGCTATTGCGGACGATGGTGACATTGGTGTCGGCTTGCACCGTCGTGCCATCTGACCTCGCAAACCGCAGCTCCAGGCTGGCGCCATTCTTGCCGCCCTGCAGCATGTCGCTCATCACCGTCAGGAAGCCGTTGCGATCGGCGGGCAGGATCAACTGGTCGAGCGAGATTTCACTTGGCGTCCGGCCCATCAGGGCCCAGAAGGCGGCATTGCCGAGGTTGATGTCGCCGGTGGGGCCCGCCAATGCGAGACCATGCACATTGTGCTCGAAGGCGCCCTTGAAGCGCTGATCGTCGACCACCGTCACCGGCTGCTCGACATTGACCGACACCGGCTGGTCGATGAGGCAGACCGAACGGTCGATGCGGCCCTTGTCGCCGCGATAGGCGGTCATCGACAGCAGCACCTGGGCTGTCGAACCATCGCGGCGGGTCACCGTCATCAACTCGGAGCGCACCGAGCCGGACTGGAAGTAATTGGGGTAGATATCCTGCACCAGCCGGGCACGAGATCCCGCCGACAGGAAGTCGTTGAACAGCCGGCCCTGCACCTCATCCGGCGCATAGCCCATCGAGGCTGCCCATTGCTTGTTGACCGAGGTGATGCGGCCCTGAGCGTCCATGCAATGGAGCATGACCGGAAGATTGTCGAGCAGCTGCTCGTAGACCCTGCCGTTCTGATCCGGAAAGAACGGCACATGGGCGTCGGAACGCCCGGCCAGCGGCGTCTTTTCGATCTTCCAGGCCGGTGCCGGTGCCGGCGCTCCCGTCCGGAGTTCTTCCCACCCGGTGAAAGGCTGGTTGAGACTGGCGGCGTTGACTGGCGGGTTCATGGCGGTTCCCTTGGAATATCGTTACCACCATGTTTAGGTCCACCGCAGTTAATGGACCCTTGCCCGCTTCATGAAACTTGGTTCTTGGCGGCACACGGTTTGGTCAGATGCGGGCCTATGGCTAAAAAGCGATTAACGCCACTTTATCCCGTCTCCGGGCGCCCAATGGCTTCGGCCCGGATCACCGCTTCCAGCAGGCCGTTGTCATCGGCGGAATCGGGCAAATGGTGCTTGGTCATGCTGACCTGAACCTGCGGCTCATGGGCACCCATCTGCCGAACCGCCTGCAAGGCCGCCACCCGCGCCATATCTTCGGCCGCCGTCAATGCTGCTGCTCCCGACGTGAAGCTCTGC
>JANPCS010000499.1:0-2370 GCA_031431065.1 Hyphomicrobiales bacterium
TGTCGCGCATCGAGATGAACGAGCATGTCAGACCCAGTGACGAAGTCGATCTCGCTCAGGTGGCCCATCACGTGCGCGATGTCTTGAGCGGCATGGCCAAAGACCTTGGCTGCGATGTGAAGGTAGCTGCCGCCGGACCGCTCAGCGTGCTGGGCAGCCGCGACGAGCTGGTGCAGGTGGTGCAGAACCTGGTCGAGAACGCGCTGAAGTATGGCAGTTCCGGCAAGCAGGTGGAGGTCGAGGTGAAGCATGGCCAGGGCTTTGTCGAACTTGTGGTGCGCGATCATGGACCGGGCATCGCCGCCGAACACATCCCGCGCCTGACCGAGCGCTTCTACCGCGTGAATGTGCAGGACAGCCGCTCGCGCGGCGGCACCGGCTTAGGCCTGGCCATCGTCAAGCACATCCTCAACCGCCATCGCGGCCGCCTGGCGATTACCTCCGAACTTGGGGTTGGCAGCACCTTTACAGTCCGCATTCCAGAGATTTAATCGATAGTTCAACAGCTTGAATTGTCATATTGCTGTAATGCAATGGTCACATAAGCGTTTTGTCGCCCCCCTAGGGTCCGCCTGCATTCAACAGGAGACACGAACATGAAACGCTTGCTTCTCGCCACCAGTCTGATCGCCCTCACCGCCGTTCCAGCCCTTGCCGCCCGCGACCAGATTCGCATCGTGGGTTCGTCCACCGTCTATCCCTTCACCACCGCGGTCGCCGAAGCCTTCGGCAAGGCATCGGGCATGAAGACCCCGGTTGTCGAATCGACCGGCACCGGCGGCGGCATGAAGCTGTTCTGTTCCGGTGTCGGCGAAGACACGCCGGATTTCACCAACGCCTCGCGCGCCATGAAGAAGAGCGAGTTCGAGGATTGCGTCAAGAACGGCGTTACTGAAGTGGTCGAGATCAAGGTTGGTTTTGACGGTCTGTCGGTGGCCCATTCCAAGGACGCCAAGGACCTGGGCCTCACCAAGCAGCAGATATTCCTAGCGCTGGCCAGGCAAGTGCCGGACAAGGATGGCAAGCTCGTCGAAAATCCCTACAAGATGTGGAGCGACATCGATGCCGCGCTGCCCGCCACCAAGATCGAGGTGCTGGGCCCGCCGCCCACTTCCGGTACGCGTGACAGCTTTGCCGAACTGGTGATGGAAGCCGGCGCGTTGAAGTTCGAGAGTCTTGCTGCCATGAAGAAGGCCGACGCCAAGGCCTTCGAGAAGGTCTGGAAGTCGATGCGCGAAGACGGCGGTTATGTCGAAGCCGGCGAGAACGACAACCTCATCGTCCAGAAACTGCAAGCCAATCCCGATGCGCTCGGCATCTTCGGCTTCTCCTTCCTTGAGCAGAACGCCAGTGCCGTGAAGGACGTCGCCGTCGATGGCGTCGAGGCCACCTACGAGACCATCGCCAGTGGCGAATACAAGGTTGCCCGCCCGCTCTACATGTATGCCAAGAAGCAGCATGCGGACGTGATCCCCGGCATGAGGGAATTCATCGCCGAGTACATTTCCGGCAAGGCGATCGGCGAGGACGGCTACCTGGCCGACAAGGGTCTGGTGACCTTGCCCGAGGACCAGGCCGAGAAGACCCGGGCGATCGCGACCGCTCTCACCGTGTTGACGGCTGACGAACTGAAGTAGTCGTAACACGAAGGATTGGGGGGACCGCGGATGAACCGGCCCCCCGGTCTAAGGTCTCAGTCCGCGATGGACTGGGTGTTAATTGGGTAAGGGCAGGGGCAGTTTTCATATGTTCGTCTGGACCATCTTCGCAGGGCTGGCATTGACGATTGCCGCCTTCTTTGCCGGGCAATCGCGCGCCGCCGGCATGCGGATGGCGGGTGGCGTGGCTTTGCATTCGTTGCCCGCCTATCACGGCATGTACCTGGGTGCTGCCGCCTTGAGCGGGGCGCTCATTGCCGCGATCCTCGGTGCACTGATCTTCGGTTCGCAGTCAGCGGTCCTGCCGGTCTCGGCTGCGGCGGGCGCTGCCATCGCCGCCGCGGCACTTTATGCACGCATCAAGCCGGAGTTCCGCGCCCGCAACATGTTCGAGCGTTTCGTTCTGGGCGTCTTGGTCACCTGTTCCGGCGTGGCCATCCTCACGACCGTCGGTATTGTTTTCTCGGTGCTGTTCGAGTCGATCGTTTTTTTCCGCGAAGTCCCGGTGTTCTCCTTCCTGTTCGGCACGCAGTGGTCGCCGACCTCGACGCCCGCTTCGTTTGGTTTCATTCCGCTGCTGGTTGGTACGTTCCTGATCACCGCCATCGCCATTGCGGTGGCAGGGCCCCTGGGATTGTTCTCGGCCATCTTCATGGCGGAATACGCCTCGCCGCGCTTGCGAAGTTTTCTGAAGCCGCTGCTCGAGATCCTG
>JANPCS010000500.1:0-2826 GCA_031431065.1 Hyphomicrobiales bacterium
GAAGCAACTGGTTGGTTGGGCATAGTCTAGCCAGTCCGTACAGGCGTCAATTTGGTTCGCAAGTCCGCTTCCAATTGTGGTCATAGAAACTTGCCCCAAGCCTGGTCCAAACGATAGGAGCGAACCTGCCTGACAATCGTCCCAGAACAACTTGACGCCCGTCAAATACTTCTGCGCCAAAAAGACGCCAAAAGACGTGCTTTTTACGTGCTTTTCGCGGCATTGCGCGGGGCTTATGCGCCCATTCACGCCACCGCAAGGCTTGAAAACACTGGCGTTTCCCGCAATGTTTCACGTGAAACAATTCCTACGGTATGCAAAAACATTCCCAGCATGTTTTTGCGCCTTTTGGCACGCCTTCGCCTCCTTGCTTTCAGTCCCGGCACCGCTCATAACGCCGCCTGCCACACGTGACCTCCAGGAGCCTCCCCATGACCACCATCATCGACATCACCGCCCGCGAAATCCTCGACAGCCGCGGCAACCCGACGGTGGAGGTTGACGTGGTGCTGGAAGACGGTTCGATGGGCCGCGCGGCGGTGCCGTCGGGCGCCTCGACGGGTGCCCACGAGGCGATGGAACTGCGCGATGGCGACAAGGCCCGCTACATGGGCAAGGGCGTCACCAAGGCGGTGGCTGCCGTCAACGGCGATATCTTCGATTGCCTCGCTGGCATGGAAGCCGAGGACCAGATCGCCATCGACCGGGCGATGATCGAGTTGGACGGCACGCCCAACAAGGCGAAGCTCGGCGCCAATGCCATTCTGGGGGTTTCGCTGGCCGCCGCTAAGGCCGCCGCCGATGCCGCCGGCCTGCCGCTTTACCGCTATGTCGGCGGCACCTCGGCCCGCACCTTGCCGGTGCCGATGATGAACATCATCAACGGCGGCATGCATGCCGATAACCCCATCGATTTCCAGGAATTCATGGTCATACCGGTGGGCGCGGCAAGCTTCCGCGAGGCCTTGCGCATGGGAGCGGAAATCTTCCACACGCTCAAAGCCGCGCTGAAGAAGGCCGGCCACAATACCAATGTCGGCGATGAAGGCGGCTTCGCGCCGAACCTGCCGTCCGCCGAGGCCGGCCTCGACTTCGTCATGAAGGCGGTGGAGCAAGCGGGCTACAAGCCGGGCAAGGACATCTTCCTGGCGCTCGATTGCGCCGCCACCGAGTTCTTCAAGAACGGTGTTTATGATTATACCGGCGAGGGCAAGAAGCGCTCCATCAAGGAACAGGCCGAATATCTCGCCAAGCTCGCCAAGGACTATCCGATCTTCTCCATTGAAGATGGCATGTCGGAAGACGATTGGGATGGCTGGAGCCAAGTCACTCAACTGATCGGCAAGTCGCACCAGCTGGTGGGCGACGATCTTTTCGTCACCAACACCAAGCGCCTGAAGCAGGGCATCACCCAAGGTGTCGCCAATTCGATTCTGGTGAAAGTGAACCAGATCGGCACTTTATCCGAGACGCTGGAAGCCGTTGAAATGGCCCACAAGGCCGGTTATTCCGCCGTCATGTCGCACCGCTCGGGCGAAACCGAGGATTCCACAATCGCCGATCTTGCTGTTGCCACAAACTGCGGTCAGATTAGACCGGCTCGCTGGCAAGATCGGACCGGCTGGCCAAGTATAATCAGCTGCTCCGCATCGAAGAAGAACTGGGAACCCAGGCGACCTATGCAGGACGTTCAATCCTCAAAGCCTAATGCGGTGAAGCTCACCAACTTTCATATTCTGGTGTCATCGATGGCTGCCATCGCCGGCGTGGCGATCGCCTCATACCAGGCATTTGCACCACCGTCCGCCAGCCAGCAGCCGGTGAACGTGGTGGTGTCGCTCGATCCGCAGAAGGCCGATGCGCTGACGCCCAATATGATCGTGCCGAAGTCCGATGCCATTCCGGCACTGGCCACCGAAGTGGTGAACCTCGCCCAGGATGCGCGTTTTGGCGCCGCCCTCAAGGACGGCAGCGAGAACCGCTACAGTTTCGGCAACCTGTTCGACGGCCACGACGACACGTTCCTCGCCATCGCCCAGCCGGACCAGGAATTGAATATTCTGGTGACCTTCAAGGGCAATACCTCACGCGATGTGACAGCCATCGAATACACGCCGCCGGCCGGCGTAGACCCCGCCCACATGGTGACGACCGTCGATATCATGGTGCTGCCCGAGGGCCAGCTCGAGGCTTCGGGCCGCCCGGTGATGAGCTTCTCGCTGCCGCAATCGGCCGAAAGCCACACCTACGCCATTCCCGGCCGCGCAGAAGGCAAGGGCCTGTGGCTGCGCGTCTCCGGCAACGCGAGCGCCGAAAAGACTTTCGTCGGCGACTTCCGCATCCTGAGCGAAGGCCTGGCTCCCTAAGCCGGTTTCGCGGCGCGCACCGCGAATATCCCAGCGGCGATGATGATGGCGGTGCCGATGAGCGTCGTCAGCCGCGGCACTTCGGCGAAAAACAGATAGCCCCACAGCGGCACCCAGATCATGCCGGTATATTCGAACACCGTCACCAGATTGGCGCGTGCCATGCGATAGGCGTGTGTGAGCAGCGACATGGCCACCGCCGCGATGACCCCGCACAGGCCCATCAGCGCCAGATCACGCCAGCTTGGCATTGACCAGGGCCGCACCAAAAAGTCGAGACTGGGATGGCCGAAAGACTCAATGCCGCTAAAGCCGAACCCGGCGGCAATCAGCGCGGCGCCCACCAGATAGACGCTGTTGACGTAGAAGGCCATCACCGTCGAAGGCTCCTCCGCCCCGTATTTCCGCACCAGGATCATCGAGAAACCATAGCTGGCGGCGCTGAACAGGCTGAGCAGGG
>JANPCS010000501.1:0-2163 GCA_031431065.1 Hyphomicrobiales bacterium
TGCCAGGAAGCAGTTGCTTGATCCGCTGCCATTGATCCCCACGTAGCTCGCGTCTTGCCATCGATGCTGGCCTCCACGCCCAGCAGATAGCTTGAATCAGAAAAAACTGATTTGGGGAATCCTAAATGTCAACAAAACCTAGTCATCAAGGCATCTCCGGTTAGGCCCTACTAATCCGCCGCTTTCTGGGCGTAACCAAGGCGGACGCTGAGCTTGTCAAGCAGCACCATCGCGGCCTTGAGCGGACGATCGCTTTGGACATCTGAAAATACCTTTCCATTCAGAAGTTCGCCGATCTGCGCGATCGCATCAAGGGCGTCTCCCAATCGATACCAGGTCCGGTCATTCATTCAGAATACCTTGATCAGGTCTCGCGCAATGGAGTGCAGGAATTTTTCGCCCAGACTCCGGCGCATGAAGGCATTTGCCGGAATGCCCGTCGCCGCTTGGACGCGGTGTTCCACACCGATCAGATCGAGAATGGAGAACTTGCTCGCCGGCACAACCTCGATCAGAATGTCGAGATCGCTGTCGTCCGAAGCGTCGCCGCGTGCCCGCGAACCAAACACGTCGAGATGCGCGACACCATTGGCTTCAAGCTCTGGCTTGATCATCGCTAGGCTCGAAATGATTTCATCGCGTTTCATGACTTCAGCATGGTCTCGGCAATTTTAAACTTCCATTACTCCGCCGCCTTCTGGGCGTAACCAAGGCGGCGGTTGAGCTTGTCGAGCAGCACCATCGCGGCATCGGGGATGACGGTTCCGGGCGGGAAGATGGCGGCGGCTCCCATGTCCAGCAGCGATTGCATGTCCTCCGGCGGAATAACGCCGCCCACCACGATCATGATATCGGAACGCCCCGCTGCGTCGAGTGCGGCCTTGAGCGGCGGCACCAGCGCTAGGTGGCCTGCGGTCAAGGTCGAGACGCCGACCGCGTGCACGCCCTCGGCGATGGCCATCGCCGCCACTTCTTCGGGCGTTGCGAACAGCGGCCCGATTTTCACGTCAAAGCCCATGTCGGTGAAGGCCGAGGCGATGACCTTCTGTCCACGGTCATGCCCATCCTGTCCCACCTTGGCGACCAGCAGCCGCGGCGCCCGGCCATCGGCTTCGCGAAAGGCGGCAACGGCGTGGCGCGCCCGTTCGATCTTGTGCTGGTCCCTGGGCGTCGCCGCATAGACGCCTTTCGCAGCGCGGATCACCGGCGTGTGGCGCTGCCAGACCCTCTCAAGCGCCAGCGACATTTCGCCCACTGTCGCCTTGGCGCGCGCCGCGTCAACCGCCGCCGCCAGAAGATTGCCCTGACCCGTCCGCGCCACTTGCGACAGCTTCGCCAGCATCGCCTGCGTCCGGGCCTCATCGCGCCCGGCTTTGAGGCGGCGCAGTTTCTCGATCTGCTGGGCTCGCACCGCCGAATTGTCAACCTTCAGGATGTCGATCCGGGCATCGCCCTCAACTTGGTATATATTGACACCAACCACCGTCTGTTCGCCGGCATCGATGCGCGCCTGGGTGCGGGCCGCCGCTTCCTCGATGCGGGACTTGGGGATGCCGGCCTCGATCGCCTTGGCCATGCCGCCCATCGCCTCGATCTCCTCGATATGCGCCCAGGCCTTGGCGGCGAGATCGGCGGTCAGGCGCTCGACAAAGTAACTGCCGCCCCACGGATCGATCGCGCCGCAGGTGCCGGCTTCCTGCTGCAAAAACAGCTGCGTGTTGCGGGCGATCCGCGCCGAGAAATCGGTGGGGAGTGCCAGCGCCTCATCAAGTGAATTGGTGTGCAGCGATTGCGTGCCGCCTTGCGTCGCCGCCATCGCCTCGATGCAGGTGCGCGTCACGTTGTTGAACACATCTTGCGCCGCGAGACTCCAGCCGCTCGTCTGGCAATGCGCGCGCAGCGAAAGCGAGCGCTCGTCCCTGGGGTCGAAGCGCTTCATAAGCTTGGCCCAGATCATCCGGGCGGCGCGCATCTTCGCCACTTCCATGAAGAAGTTCATGCCGATGGCCCAGAAGAACGACAGCCGCGGCGCAAACTTGTCGATGGCAAGGCCCGCCGCAACGCCGGCCATGGCATATTCGAGGCCGTCGGCCAGCGTGTAGGCAAGTTCGAGATCGGCGGTCGCTCCCGCCTCCTGCATGTGATAGCCGGAAATCGAAATCG
>JANPCS010000502.1:0-3145 GCA_031431065.1 Hyphomicrobiales bacterium
TGCCTATGACGTATGGGAGACCATCGGCGAGCGTCTGCCGGCGGTGATCGCCACCGAGAAGATCCAGGCGATCCCGACCTCGGCTCTGAAGAACTGGGCCAACATCCGCGAAACTTTCACCAAGCCCAATGACAAGTGGGAAAAGCGCGCCCAGATCGCCGGCCAAATCTGGAAGGACGATGCCCAGACCGAGCTGTGGATGGTGCCCACCGTCTACAACTACGACTCGATCGGCTATCGCCCCGATCTCGTCTCGGCCGAGGAAGCCTCGACCTGGACAGCACTGTTCGACCCGAAGTTCAAGGGCAAGACCGGCCTCAATGTCGATCCGCTCATTGCTTTCGGTCAGGCCGTGCTCGCCATGCATTCGCTGGGACTCATCAATGCGCCGAACCCCGGCAACCCGGACAAGGCCAACATCGACGAAGCTTCGAAGTTCCTGATTTCGAAAAAGAAGGAAGGCCAGTTCCGCGCCCTGTGGGGCGACTTCGGCGAATTGGTCAACTTGCTGGCCTCGGGCGAGATGATCCTCGCCGACGCCTGGCAGCCGGCCGTCATGGCGGTGAAGGCGCAAGGCGTGCAGTGCTCTTACGCCACCGTCAAGGAAGGCTATCGCGGCTGGTCGATCGGCAACTCCGCCATCACCGGCACACCGAACATGGAGGCAGTCGTCGCCTATACCGACTACTGGCTGTCGGGTCCGCCCGCCATCGCCGTGTCGGAGCAGGGCTACTACTCGCCCACCACCAACGTCAAGGATGCGATGCCCGCCGACAAATATGCCTTCTGGTACGAGGGCAAGCCCTGGGTCGGCGCTCCCGACCGTGGCATCAAGGACGGCGACCTCCGCGATGGCGGCTCGCTCGAAACCCGTGCGGCGAGCGTTGCCTACTGGCACCAGTGGCCGGATGAGTATGACTACTTGATCGCCAAGTGGGACGAGTTCCTCTCGGCCTGATGCAACAAACCGGCCGGGGCGGCGCCCGCCCCGGCCACTTTCCTCCGTACACGGACAACGAAGTGACATACGATCTCCAGCTTTCCCGCATCGGCAAGACCTTCGACAACGGCACTGCCGCCGTCATCGACTTCAATCTTGAAGTCGACAAGGGCGAATTCATTGCTTTTCTGGGACCGTCGGGTTGCGGCAAGACGACGACGTTGCGCATGGTGGCGGGTTTCGAAAGCATATCGTGCGGCGATATCTTCATCCGCGGCAAGCGCATCAACGATCTTTTGCCCGAGCAGCGCCCGACGTCGATGATCTTCCAGAACTATGCGCTGTTTCCGCATATGAGTGTGCGCAACAATGTCGGCTTCGGGCTTGACGTGAAGAACATGGCGCCTGCCGAACGCGACAAGAAAGTCGACCGCATTCTCGACAAGCTGGACTTGACCGCGGTGGCGGAACAGCGCCCGGACCGCCTCTCCGGCGGCCAGCGCCAACGCATCGCCCTTGCCCGCTCGCTCGTCGAACCCGATATCCTGCTGCTGGACGAACCATTGGGCGCGCTTGACGCCAACCTGAGGAAGAGCATTCAGAACGAATTGAAGCTGCTGCAGCGCAGTTTGGGGATAACTTTTGTGTTCGTCACCCACGCCCAGTCCGAGGCGCTGGCGCTATCCGACCGCATCGTGGTGATGAACCAGGGCAGGATCGAACAGATCAGCCCGCCCTACGAACTCTATACCAGGCCGAAAAGTCTTTTCGTGGCGCAGTTCATCGGCCGCAACACCATCATTCCAGGTACCGTCAAGTCCTCGAACGGGACCGAGACGGCCCTCGATACCGTTTTCGGTACATTGTCCGGATTGGTTGCTGCCTCAACTGCGGCACCTGGCGCCAGGGCCAGCTTGATATTGCCGGCCGAGTCGGTCGACGTTATCGCCATGACGGCGAGCGATGCCGAGTTGAAGAATACCTATGGCACGTGCTCCATCATTGGCAGCATTACCCGGCTGCAGCAGATCGGGCACTTGGTGCAGATGGCGGTGACACTGCCCAATGGCGAGAGCATCGGCATTGAAGGCCATGCCGACAAATACGGTGGCCGCTTCGCTGCCGGTGACAAAGCCCGCATCGCCTGGAAGGCTTCGGGCGCAACCATCATTCTACATTAGGAACGGCACGCATGCGCGGACCATCGGCAATTGAGCTTGGACAGAGCCTGCGCAAGGGCAGGACGGACCCCGTGGCTCTCGTGGAAGACGTGTTTGACCGCATCGAGCGTGTGGGCGATCCGGCAATTTTCATCGAAACGCTCAAACCCCGCGCCATGGCGGAAGCCAGGGCCTCGCGCCAGCGCTTGAAGGCCGGAAACCCGGCCAGCCTGCTCGATGGTGTGCCCATTGCCTGGAAGGATCTCCTCGATCTCAAGGGCCGGGTGACGACGGCGGGCTCCATAGTGCTGAAGTCCAATGCGCCGGCCAAAGCTGATGCGGCGTTAGTGGCGGCCGCGAAGACGGCGGGGTTGTTGTCGGTCGGCTGCCTCAACATGACCGAGTTCGCCTACTCGGGAATAGGCCTCAATCCGCATTACGGCACCCCGCGCAATCCCCATGGATCGGGTGCGGCGCGCGCACCTGGGGGCTCGTCATCGGCGAGCGGCGTCGCCGTTGCGGCGGGCATCGTGCCCTTGTCGATCGGCACTGACACCGGCGGCTCGATCCGCATTCCCGCTTCCTTCAATGGCGTCGTCGGCTACAAGTCCTCGACTGGGCACTATCCGATGGATGGCGTGTTTCCGCTGTCGAGAACGCTCGATACGTTGGGGCCCTTCGCCCACTCGGTGGCCGATTGCGTGCTGGCCGACGCGGTGCTCCGTGGACTGACGAAACCGGCGATCAAGGCTGCGCCGGCCAAGGGTCTCGAACTGCTGGTGCCCGGGACCGTGGTGTTCGACGGTTGCGAGGAAGCGGTACTGAAAAACTTCGAGGCCGCCATCGCCCGGCTGCGCAAGGCCGGTGTCAAGGTCAGGCGCATCGAATTACCGGCGCTGCAAGAGATTATTGATCTCAACGCCAAGCGCGGACATATCCTCGGCGCCGAGGCCTTGGCCGTTCACTGGGATCGCGTGAGAGGCCCTGACGCCGGGCGCATGGACGCCCGCGTGGTGAAGCGCATTCTGCTCGCTGACAAGATGAC
>JANPCS010000503.1:0-2611 GCA_031431065.1 Hyphomicrobiales bacterium
CCCAGCGCCATGGTCTCCTTGAAACTCGCCGGAATGATCTCGATCTTCTTTGACTTCAACCACTGGACGACATCGTCTTCTGTGGTTTCGAGGCACACCGCCGCGCAATGATCGTTCAGCATGCAGACCATCAGGTCGATATGGACATAGAATTGATCGATCGGCGCAAACTTGATTTCCCAGCCTTCCTTGATGAACCATTGCGCCGCCTGGTTTGCCGCGGCTTCCTCCGAGCGATGATCGGTATACCCCACAAGCGCCAAGCCGTCGCGGATGATGTTGAAATCGCCGCCCTCGAAACTCCCCGCCGAAATCATGTCGTAGATCGGGATATCGTTCTCGATGTAAAACCTCAGCACAGCCGCGTATTCGCCGCGCCGCCGCGGGCTGGCGAGCTGGCAGATCACCGCGCCATAGGGCGACATGAAGGAGCTATCGCGTGCATAGACCTGATACGGAATCGACATGTCGAGCGGCAGGAAATGCGTGGTGACGCCGGCCTCATTATAGCAATCCACCATCTCGCGGTGCTGGCGCATCGCCACCTGTTTGTCGAACTTGTAACCCTTGCGCATCGTATCGCGCACCAGCGACGACCACGCGGCATTCTCCAGCCCCAGCCAGCGGAAGCTTTCGGCCGGTCCCAGCAGCACATCCTTCAAAGGGCCGGTCTCGGATTTGATCTGGAAGCGTCCGGTCATCTTCGGCGTATTGCCGCCCTCGACACGGGCGCGGAGGGGGGTGGGGGCTGACATTCGGCTCTCCTGCAACGTTACTGTAATCCGGCGAGGCTAGCCCAGGTTGGAGCGGGAGACCAGACTAGACATGCCTGAGTAAACTCAATAACCGAGTTCGAAATACTCTTCCGCCTGCATGGCGTAAAATTCCACCGCCGTGAAGCGACCGCTGCCCGCCGGATAATCCGGATGCGAGCGCAGGTGCTTCATGCCGATGCGCCGCGCCAACCGGGCCGACGCGGAATTGGGACTCATCACCTTGCACCAGACGCGCTCGGCCTTCAGCCGCTCGAAGGCCAGCGCCAGAACCGCCTGGCCGATCTCGGTGCCAAAGCCCATGCGCCACATGGCCGGATGCAGGCCCCAGCCGATTTCCAGGGTGCGCGGCCGCTGCAGGATGAGAAATCCGTCGCCGATCGCCTCGCCGCTCAGCTTCTCTTCGGCGGCCAGATGAAAGACATTGCGCCGCTCGTCGCCCTGGCGCGCCACCGCCGAATCGAAGCTCTAGTTGTGAACCATCACCCAGCCATTCACTGCGCCATTGTTGTCGAGTGTGGTGGTCGAGTCGCTGTCGAAGCAGGCGCCGATTTTATATGTGTTGGCAGCCAGCCCCGCAATCGAACCTGCGGCGGAATAGGTGATCCGCCTGGTGGAAATCTGGTCTGATGTGATCGAAGCGGCAAGAGCACCGGCAAAGTTGACAGGCACTGCCGCGCCAAGTTGATAACAGATGCCAAGTTTCCCGACCGAGTCATTCACGCTTGTGCCAAGTGTCACGGCGGCGCTGGCTGTCATTCTTTGCCCATCCAGAAGGCTGACTGTTGCCTGTGGGCCGGCAAAGACATACTCGATGGAGCTTCCGGCGATATTGCTGATCGCTCCGATGAAGGTGAAAACACCGACGATACCGGTTGGGCCTTGCGCTCCGGTTACACCGGTAGGTCCTTGTGGACCGATTGAGCCCGGATCGCCTTGTGGTCCGGCAGTCCCATCATTGCCGGCAACGCCTTGTGGACCGGCCGGACCTGTGGCGCCATCTGCTCCATCCACGCCAGCCAGACCCTGGGCGCCGACCGCGCCATCGCCGCCCGTTGCACCCTGAATGCCGGCCGCACCCTTTTTGGCCAGAACTTCCCAGTCAGCCGCGTTGCTGGCGGGCGGCTTGTTGAGATTGGCGCGTTTGGCACGATAACTCGACCCACCAGAGGTCGTGACATCATTGCTGGTATAGTTGGCCACATTGCTCCAGGCGCCTTTGGCGTTAAGTCCTCTCGGCCCGCAATTGGCAATGACAGCATCAATTGTGCCGCCCGAACCATTGGTGCCGGTGATTGTGGCGATGCAATCGGGTGGGATATAGGTAAGGCTGAAAGCAAAGTTGCCAGCCCCGGTGACACCGGTCGCAAAGTCAGTGTCGAGGGAAAGAATGGTTGCCGTGCCGGTGCGGCTGCCGGTAACCACCAGTCGTCCCGCCGCAATCTCGGCCTTGGTGATGGTGATCGCGGCGAGCGTGTTGGCGGAAGTGGCGGCCAAGGCCAGAGTGGTGGCCGCTGCCAGAAGTGGCAGCCGGACACGTGTAAGTTTCGGCATGGAGTTCTCCCAGAAAAGCCAAACAGATCAGGCCCCTGAAGAAGAAGCTAGCTTACCCGAAGGTTGCGGGCAATGGCCACCGCTTGGCGGGTCCTCAATAACCGAGTTCGAAATACTCTTCCGCCTGCATGGCGTAAAATTCCACCGCCGTGAAGCGGCCGCTGCCCGCCGGATAATCCGGATGCGAGCGCAGGTGCTTCATGCCGATGCGCCGCGCCAACCGGGCCGACGCGGAATTGGGACTCATCACCTTGCACCAGACGCGCTCGGCCTTCAGCCGCTCG
>JANPCS010000504.1:0-10476 GCA_031431065.1 Hyphomicrobiales bacterium
GGTGCAGATCATGTAGAGGCCGGCCGCCTTGGCATGAACCGGCGCGCACATGGGATCGGGCCTGCGATACTCGGCGATATCGAGCTTGATGCCCCTCATCTTGGTATCAGAATCGAACATCGAGGGCCAGGCCCAGGTGGCAATCGCCACATGGATCTTGTTGTGCTGAGCCGCGACCGCCATCATTTCCGAACCGCGCCAGGCGACTGGTCTGACATATTGATCGCCGCCGCCGTTCAATTCCACCACCTTGTCCTTGGCGGCGTTCAGCTGCTCGACCGAAAAGGGGATTTCGAAATCCATGAGCTCGGCGGATTTCCGCAATCGGACCGAATGTTCCGTCGTTTTGAATATCTTGCCCTCATAAGCGCGTTCGCCTTCGAAGACGCAGGAGCCATAATGCAGGCCATGGGTAAGGACATGAATCTTGGCGTCCTTCCACTGCACGATGTCGCCATTGAACCAGATCCAACCGTCGCGCTGGTCGAAGGGAATGATGGTCATGGCTTGATGCTCCTGTCCGGCCTATATGGGTTGAGCAACGGACCGGAAATTCTGGCTCGTGCAACAACGTTTCGTTATGAGATCATTCAACGTAACAAAGACGGAAAAATATGTCAATATGACTGACATAATTTCTGCCCAAGATTCAGGCGTCGAGGGATTGAGCGAGCCGGAAACAGTGGCGCTCATTGAGTTACTGTTCTTCGCCTATCGCGATTTCGTGTCCGATCCGGATGAGATCTTGGGCCAGTTCGGCTTTGGCCGGGCGCATCACCGGGTTGTCCATTTTGCCGGCCGCGATCCCGGCATGACGGTGCAGCAATTGCTCGACCTGTTGCGCATCACCAAGCAGAGCCTCGGCCGGGTGCTGAAGGAACTGATCGACAAGGGCTATGTCTTCCAGAAGGAGGGCGAGCAGGACCGCCGTCAGCGGCTGCTTTATCTCACTGAAAAAGGCGAAGAGCTGCGCCAGCGCCTGATGCGGCCGCAGATCAACCGCATCCGCCGCGCCGTGGCGCAATCATCGGGGGCAACGGCACAGAATTACCGCAAGCTGCTGTTTCATATGGTGAGCCCGGAAAACCGCGAGAGTGTGCGCGGCTGGATCGAGAAAGCGCACGGCGAGCGTGGATGACCTTCCCCATATACTCGTTGTGGATGACGACCGGCGCATCCGCCAGCTGTTGCAATCCTATCTACTGGCCAATGGTTTTAGGGTTTCGGTGGCGGCCAACGCTGGCGAGGCGCGCGAAAAAATGCGCGGAGTGATCTTCGATGCCGCAGTTCTCGACATCATGATGCCAGGCGAGAGCGGGCTTACGCTGATGCAGTCATTGCGCCACGATGGCCAGCGCATGCCGGTGCTCATGCTGTCGGCCCTTGCCGATGCCTCCGACCGCATCGCCGGGCTTGAGACAGGCAGTGACGATTATCTGTCCAAGCCCTTCGAGCCGCGCGAGCTGCTGTTGCGCATCAGGGGATTGCTGCGGCGGCAGGATCAGCCTGGCGGTGCGCGTGGCGACGTGTTGTTCGGGCCTTTCCTGTTCAACTTGCAGCGCGGCGAATTGCGCAAGGGTTCCGAACTGATCCGCCTGACAACCCGCGAGAAGGATTTCCTGCGGCTGCTGGCGGCGCGCGCCGGTGAAACCGTGGCGCGTACCGAACTGGCGCCCGAGGGCTCGGAAGAGGGTGCGCGCAGTGTCGATGTGCAGATTAACAGGTTGCGCCAGAAGATCGAAGAAGATCCTTCCAACCCGGCTTATCTGCAGACGGTGCGCGGGGCCGGCTATGTGCTGCACATTAACTGACGTCGGCTGAAGCGATGCCGCAGTCCTGGCTCTACAAGCGCTTCAACCAGTTTCTCGAACGGCACTTGCCGGAAGGCCTGTTCGCGCGGTCGCTGATCATCCTGGTGGCGCCCGTTGTGCTGCTGCAGACCATCATGACGGGGCTCATTCTTGATCGCCACTTCGAGGAAGTTACCAGACTCCTGGCACGCTCCTTTGCCCGCGATGTTGGATTGCTGATTCAACTATATGAAGACTCGGACAATAATTCCGCCGCGGTACAACGCATCGAGCGCATGGCCAACGAGACCCTGAGGCTGGGCCTGACGATCGAAAATAATTCGCAGTTACCCGAGCCTTTGCCCGCGCCGCTCTATTCGCGCTTCAATGAACGAATGACGCGCGAGCTGCGCATCGAAACCGGCAAGCCATTCTGGATCGACAGCGGCGGAAAGCCGGGTTTCATCGATGTCCGCGTCGATCTCGGCAGTTCCGTGGTGTTTAGGTTCCTGACACGCGAAGAACGCGCCCTTGCAACCAACACCGATGTGCTGCTGCTGTGGATGCTGATTTCCTCGCTGTTGCTACTTGGCATCGCCACCATCTTCCTGCGCAACCAGATCCGCCCGATAACCGATCTTGCCAAGGCGGCGCAGAATTTCGGCACGGGCCGCGATACCGGCAGTTTCCAGCCGCGGGGCGCACGCGAGGTCAAGCAGGCCGGCGAGGCCTTCGTCGATATGCGCGACCGTATCGCCCGGCAGGTGGAACAGCGCACCACCATGCTGGCTGGCGTCAGCCACGACCTGCGCACCATCTTGACGCGCTTCAAGCTGGAACTCGCCTTTCTGGGCGACGGGCCAAAAGTGAAACCGCTGAAAGAAGACGTCGATGAGATGCAGCGCATGCTCGAGGCCTACATGGCCTTCGTCAAGGGCGATGGCGGCGAAAAACCTGCCGAGGTGGAACTCTCGAGCCTGGTTCTGGCGGTGGTGCGGGTCGCCGAGCGCGGCGGGGCGCGGGTGACGGCGGATGTTCCGCAAGGCCGCATGGTGCAGTTGAAGCCAAACGCCTTTCGTCGGCTGCTGTCCAATCTGCTCGGCAACGCGCTCAGGCATGCCACTTCGGTGTGGGTGACGGCCACCATCTCCGGCAAGCTGCTGACGCTCACTGTCGATGATGATGGACCGGGAATTCCGGCTGACAAGCGCGCCGATGCCTTCCGGCCCTTCGTGCGGCTCGACGATGCGCGCAACCTCGATCAAACCGGCACCGGGCTTGGTCTGGCCATTGCGCTCGACATTGCCAGGGCCCATGGTGGCGAGTTGCGGCTTGAGGACAGCCCCAGGGGTGGGCTTCGCGCTGTTACGAAGATTCCGGTGTGAGGATGCCATGATGGATTATCGGCTCGACCCTCTGTGGCTCAAGCTCAATCTGATGAATGCCGAGGGGCTGCAGGCCTTCGCGCCGATGCTGCAGATGGTGCAACAGCAGATGGGCACCAACGCCGAATTGGCCCAGCGCGTCATCGAGGAGTACCGCAAGTTTCTGTTCCTCGCCATGCGGGCCGGGCACCAGGTGATCCCGCCCGGCGTCATCAACGATGTCTGGATGATGCATCTGCAGAACGCCCAGAACTATTGGGAGAACCTGGGGCAAATGATCACCGAGCGGCCAATCGCGCAAGGCGCTGATACCAAGAGCTTCGCTGGCATGGCCGACGCCTGGACGGCGACGCTCAAGTCCTACGAGGCGATCTTCGGAACGAAGCCGCCCGCGGACATCTGGGGCAAGGGGCCGGCCGCCGAAAACCCAATGACCCAGATGATGGCAAACATACGCAAGATGTTCGGGATGGGGTAGGGCGCCATCGTCTCCAAAAGGCCGACCTGGTCTGGAACATTGCGATCCCCAGTCCGTTTATAGACCGTGCCGCTCAGGTACGATCGATTAATCAGGACAGCCGTCATGCAACGTTTCGTTCAGTTTTTGATTTCAACGTCATTGCTTGCTCTGCCACTCACGATGGTTGGGGTGGCCCCGGTGGTAGCCCAAACGGCCGACAGCGGGACGATGGAACGCGCCGATGCCGATATGCGCGAGGTTCTGTTGAGTTTCAAGCAGCTCGGCCCCAAGCCGCTGGAGACCCTGAATCCCGAAGAGGCGCGCAAGCAGCCGACGCCCGCTGACGCGGTTGCTGCTGTGCTGAAAGCCCAGGGCAAGGACCCGGTCAAGATGCGCAATGAGTCGGGGGTCGCCACTCAAGACGTTACATATGCAGGTGCTTCGGGCGAACCGACCGCGGCCCGGATTTACAAGCCGCAAAGTGCGCAGGCACCAGGTCTTCCGGTTATTCTTTATATTCATGGCGGTGGTTGGGTGATTGCGGATCTCGATGTCTACGATTCCTCACCGCGGGCTTTGGCCGCGAAGGCGAACGCCTTGGTTGTCTCGGTGCATTACCGCCAGGCGCCGGAACATAAATTCCCAGCCTCCCATGACGATACATTCGCCGCCTATAAATGGGTTCTTGAAAACGCCCAGAGCTGGGGTGGCGATGCCAAACGTATCGCCATCGTTGGTGAAAGCGCCGGCGGTAACATGGCCTTGACTGTCGCCATGGGAGCGCGCGATCAGAGTCTGCAACTGCCGGTTCATATCGTTGCGGTTTATCCGGTGGCCGGGACCAATCTCGATACCGAATCATACATCAAGAACGAGAACGCCATGCCGCTGAGCAAAGCGGGAATGCGCTGGTTTTTCAAGCACGCTGCAACTGAAAAGGATCTCAGCGATCCGCGCCTCGACATCGTTAAGGCGGCAGATCTCAAGGGCCTTCCACCGGTGACGCTGATCAATGCCGAAATAGACCCTTTGCTTTCGGATGGCGAATTGCTGGCCAAGCGCCTGGAAGAGGCGGGCGTCAGAGTGAGCGCCAAAACCTATGACGGCGTGACGCACGAATTCTTCGGCATGAATGCGGTGGTCAAGGACGCGGCGGCCGTTCAAGATTTTGCGGCGCAAGAATTGAAGTCGGCATTTGGGAACAAGTCGGCGACCAAGTAAATGTCTAGAACAGCCGCCCGCCATTGGGCACCCCGCGTTCCACTGCCACCAAAACGACGTCGCCTGCCTCATCGGGAAAGCCCAGCGTCAGCACTTCCGACATGAAGGGGCCGATCTGGCGCGGTGGAAAGTTGACCACCGCCGCCACCTGGCGGCCCATCAGGGTTTCGGGCGTGTAGTATTTGGTGATCTGGGCTGAGGATTTTTTGGTGCCAATCTCCTGGCCGAAGTCGATCTTCAGTTTGAAAGCGGGTTTGCGCGCTTCCGGAAAGGGATCGACACCGATGATGGTGCCGATGCGGATATCGACTTTCATGAAATCATCAAACGAAATGGTCATGGGTGCTACTCAGCTTGCCAGTTCGCGCGAGCGCCGGGTGCCGGCGTCGATGGCCTTGTCGAACAGTGGCTGCATCCCGTCCTCCGCCATCAGCACCTGCAGCGCCGCGTAGGTGGTGCCCTTGGGCGAGGTGACATTCTGGCGAAGTGTGGCCGCCGCGATGCCGGACTGCCGCATCAGCTCGCCCGAGCCTGAGACGGTGGCACGCGCCAGCTGCATGGCGAGGCCGGCGGGAAGGCCCATCTTTTCGCCCGCCGCCGCGAGACATTCGGTCAAGTAGAACACATAGGCTGGCCCCGAGCCCGAGACCGCCGTCACCGCATCGATCATCGCTTCGTTTGCGACCGTCACAACTTCACCGACGGCTGAGAGGAGGGTGCGGGCGAGCTCAAGCTGCGCCGCCGTGACATTGGGGTTGGTGGCCATGGCGGTGATGCCGCGGCCGACGGCGGCAGGCGTGTTGGGTATGGTGCGGATCACTGCGGCATCGGCACCGAAGTGGCGTTCGAACGAGGCTATGGTCTTGCCTGCCGCCACTGACAGGATGAGCGGCTTTGAAGCCCTGAGTGAGGTTATTCCCGGCAGCACATCTTCCATCAGTTGCGGCTTCACCGCGATGACGATGACTTCGGCATCGGCGATATCGTCAATCGGCGGGTTGAGGCGGACGTTCCTTTCTGCCAGCATGGCCTTCACTTCGGCGGGTGGCGAAGGATCAAGCGCCACAATCTTGGCGGGCGCCGCGCCGCCCTTCAGCCAGCCCTCAAGCAGGGCGCCGCCCATCTTTCCGGCGCCGACCAGCACCAGGGTTCCCGTGAACTTTAGCATCAGGCTTCTCCGACGGTTTCGATCATGCTGGCGGCGAGTGCTTCCTCGGCATTCTGGCCGGCCCATACAACAAACTGGACGGCGGGGAAATAGCGGTCGCAGGTTTCAACCGCGGTGCGGATCAACGCCTCGCATTGCGCATCATTCACATCGGCGCCACCCGACAGCAGAAGTCCGTTGCGGAAGACGAAGCTGCCGTCAGCCTGCCAGAGATCGAAGTGGCCGCAAATCAGGTGTTCGTTGATGCGGGCGATAAGCCGGGCGGCCTCGTCAAGGCGGGGTGCCGGAACCTTGGCGTCGAAGTTCACCGCGACATGCAGCAATTCGAATTCGTCGCGCCAGTTCAGCGAGACTGTCATGTCACTCCAGCCGCCTTCGATGCGCATCGTCACTTCGGCGTGGTTGGTGCGGTCAAAGGCCCATTGATAGGTTTCGGCAATCCTCTCGATCCGGTCAAGCGGATTAACGGTGTTGTCGCTGTCGAGGGCCTCGAGGGCCATAGGCATTCCTCCGTCGGCTGATGAATCAGGCATCACGCCACTGGAGATAGCAGTGCCGGAGTCATTGAGTCGCTACAAGAGTCGGAAGCAACAGCGAGGTGATTCTTCCACAGGCGAGTGAAAGTTTTGACACTTATCCTCAGGCCTGCTTTGGCAGCGTTCTAGCCGGCGCGGGTATCGGAGGCCGATTCAGATGCCGACTGCAGCCTGGCTTCGAGGGCCGCAAGGCGGGCCGACAATGCGTCGTTTTCCTCGCGCGCCTTCTGCGCCATGGCTTTCACGGCCTCGAATTCCTCGCGCTTCACCAGCTCCATGTTGTTCAAGACCCGCTCCATCTGGGCCTGGATCAAGGTATCGATCTCGCGCCTGACGCCCTGGGCTGCTCCCGCCGCATTGGTCATCAGCTTGGCCATTTCGTCGAAGAAGCGGGTCTGGGTGGTGGTCATGGGCGTAAGCCTTTCGTTCAACCCTAGCTATGAGTATTGGGGCCCCACTTCAAGATGCAGCGGCGCCACAGGAGGCAAAGCTTGACGGCTGAGCCCGGCCCGACCAGTGTCCGGCGCCATGAGTCTTGCGGTGCTGCCGTTCCCCGATATCGATCCAGTGCTGGTGCAGATCGGCCCCTTTGCGGTGCGCTGGTATGCGCTAGCCTACATCGCCGGTCTTGTCTTTGCGTCATTCTACATGAAGCGGCTGGTCTCGAATCCGGCGCTTTGGGGCAAGACCAAGCCGACGATGAGCGTGCCGCAAGTCGATGCGTTTTTCATCTGGTCGGTGCTCGGCGTCGTGCTGGGCGGCAGGCTTGGCTACGTGCTGTTCTACAAGCCGATGTTCTTTCTGTCGAACCCCTTGGAGATCGTGCGGCTGTGGGACGGCGGCATGTCGTTTCATGGCGGTTTTCTGGGCGTCGTCGTCGCCTGCCTGATGTTCGGCCGGCGTATCGGTGCCGGGCTCGACCGCATGCTCGATCTCGGTGCGGCCTCGGTGCCGGTGGGGCTGGGGCTCGGGCGGCTCGCCAATTTCATCAATGGCGAATTGTGGGGCCGGGCGTCGGATGTGCCATGGAGTTTCGTGTTTCCCGGCGATCAACTGGGGCTTTCGCGCCATCCGAGCCAGCTTTATGAGGCGGTGCTCGAAGGCCTGGTGCTGTTTGTTCTGGTGCGCATCGCCACGCTCAAGTATGGGGCGCTGCAGTATGCGGGGCGCGCCTCGGGCATTTTCGCGCTGTGGTACGGGCTGTCGCGAATCATCGTGGAGTTCTTCCGCGAGCCCGATCAGCATCTCGGCTATTTCCTCGGCTTCATCACCATGGGCATGATCCTTTCTTTGCCGCTTTGCGCCATCGGCATCTGGCTGCTGATCAGGTCACGCCGTGACGCCGCTTGAGGAGATCATCCGTAGGCTGATCATTACCGAAGGGCCGATGCGGCTTGACCGCTACATGGCCCTGTGCCTCGGCCACCCGCAGCACGGCTATTACATGACACGCGATCCGCTGGGCGAACGTGGCGATTTCATCACGGCTCCTGAGGTGTCGCAGGTTTTCGGCGAACTGATCGGCGTGTGGTGTATCGCGGCCTGGATGGCGATGGACCAGCCCGCCAGCTTCAATCTGGTGGAGCTGGGACCGGGGCGCGGGACGCTGATGAGCGACATGCTGCGGGCCGCGCGGCGCGCGTCACCTGAATTCGCCAAGGCGGCGTCAGTGCGCATGGTGGAGATGAGTCCGGTGCTTCGCGCAACGCAGATGGCAAGTCATGACGGTCAAGCCACTTGGCACGAGCGCATTGAAGTTGTGCCGGAAGGACCTACCATCCTTGTCGCAAATGAGTTCTTTGACGCCATCCCGATTCGCCAATTCGAATGCAAGCAAGGCCGCTGGTTCGAGCGGATGATGGGGATTGTCGATGACAAGTTGTCGATTGGGCTCGCACCTGCAAGTCTCGCGTTGCCGGGTGAAGATGGCGATATCATCGAGACGGCAGCGGCCCGTGATGTTATCTCCGAAGCGATCGGCAGCCGCTTGGCCAGGCATCCAGGCGTGGCCTTGATCATCGACTATGGCCATCTCGCCAGTTCTCCCGGCGATACGCTGCAAGCGATGCGCCAGCACAAATATGTGCCGCTGCCGGAAGCGCCGGGCGAGTGTGACATCACCTCGCATGTCGATTTCGAAGCGCTGGGCAAAGCACTCAGCGCGGGCGGCGCCACAACTTTGCCAGCCATCACGCAGCGGGCCTTCCTGCTGGCGATGGGATTGGAGCAGCGCTCTGCCGCACTCTCCTCACGCGCCGGCGAGCCGGGCCGAAATCTGTTGGAACGCCAGATGACAAGGCTTGCGGGCGAAGATCAAATGGGTAACCTGTTCAAGGTTCTGGCGGCGACGTCGCCCGGATTGACAATGCCCTATCCCTTTGGCCACACATGACAGATGCCGCCGTCCATTCGCCGATTGAAACCGAGGTGCTCAGGCGCAATGGCCTGTCGCATGGCTTCTTCACGCGCCGCGGTGGATTTTCCTCGGGCCACTTTGCATCGCTAAACTGTGGGCTTGGCTCCGGCGATGATCGCGACACCGTGCTGCAGAACCGCGCTTTGGTGGCCCAGGCGCTTGCTGTTGAACCGAACCATCTCCTGTCGGCCTATCAGGTGCACAGTGCCGCTGCGCTGGTTGTTTCCGGACCATGGTTTACGGCGGAGCGTCCGCGTGTCGATGCGCTGGTGACCAAGGCGCGGGGGCTGGCCCTGGGCATTCTCACCGCCGATTGCGGGCCGGTGCTTTTTGCCGACCTGCGTGCCGGAGTCATCGGCGCCGCACATGCCGGCTGGAAGGGGGCGCTGACGGGCATAACATCCCGCACTCTTGAGGCAATGGAATCGCAAGGTGCTGACCGCCGCAACATCACCGCGGTGATCGGCCCGATGATCGCGCAGGCGGCCTATGAAGTTGGTCCGGAATTTCCCGCCCGCTTCATTGACGCCGACAGCAACAACCGCCGGTTTTTCGTGGCCTCGAGCCGGGCTGGGCATTGGATGTTCGATCTGCCGGGCTTTCTCGAACACCGCCTCAAGTCGGAAGGGGTGGCTCAAGTCGTCAACCTGGGACTTTGCACCTTCAGCGATGAGATTCGCTTCTTCAGTTACCGCCGCGCCACGCACCGCAACGAGAAAGACTACGGGCGGTTGATTTCCGCCATTTCGCTGAACCTGGAGTAGCCCATGGCCCTGCATTTTGCCCGTTCCGAATATGACGCCCGGATTGCCAAGTCTACAGCCGCCATGGCGCGCGACGGGCTCGACGGATTGCTGATGTTCCAGCAGGAGAGTATGTATTATCTCACCGGCTATGACACCTTCGGTTTCTGTTTCTTTCAGTGTCTCTACCTGGGCGCCGATGGGCGCCTCGCCTTGCTCACCCGCTCGGCCGATTTGCGCCAGGCTCAGCATACCTCGATCATCGCGGATATCCGCATCTGGACCGATCAGGCCGGGGCGCGGCCGGCCGATCAGCTCAAGGACATGCTGGCCGATCTCGGCTGCAAGGGAAAGCGCTTGGGCATCGAGAGCCAGTCCTATGGCCTCACGCATTTCAACGGCAAGGCGGTGGACGCGGCGCTCGATGGCTTCTGTACACTTGCCGAGGCCAATGAGCTGATCAACGTGATCCGCGTGGTGAAGTCGAAAGCCGAATTGAAATATGTCCGGAAGGCTGGCGAACTTGGCGATGCCGCATTGAAGGCAGCGATCCGCAGGACCAAGGCCGGGGCGGATGAAGGCGATATCCTGGCGGCCCAGCAGGGTGCGGTGTTTGCCGGCGGCGGCGACTATCCGGCTAATGAATTCATCATCGGCTCGGGCCGCGATGCGCTTCTCTGCCGCTACAAGTCGGGCCGCCGCAAACTGTCGAAGCGCGACCAGCTGACGCTCGAGTGGGCCGGAGTTTATCATCACT
>JANPCS010000505.1:0-4865 GCA_031431065.1 Hyphomicrobiales bacterium
CGCGGAGTGTCGTCCAGACTGTCGAAATACGGCCGGTTCGCCTTTCGAGTGTCATCGGTGAGTGTCTTAATCCGAGTACGGTATGCAAGGCTGGACGTGGGCTCGTTGAAGCCGATATGCCCGTTGCGCCCAATCCCGAGAAGTTGAAGTTCGATGCCGCCCGCCGCCGCAATGCGCTGCTCGTACGCGTCAGCTTCGGCCATCGGATAAGGGGCGTCTCCATGCGGAAGATGCGTGCGACGAGGGTCGAAGTCGATCCGGTCGAACAGCGCTCCTCGCATATAGTGGTGGTAGGCATAGCTGTGGTCGGGGGCGAGGCCGATGTATTCGTCAAGGTTGAATGTTGTCACTTGCGCAAAGCTGATACCCTCCCCGGGGTCGGCGAAGACGCGAACTACGAATTCGTTATAGTCCTACGCAAGGACATGCCGCAGCCTCCGAAAATCCGCAAACGTGACCGGGACCGCGCCGAAGCCCTGTGCCCCACCGGCGGGCCGAAGCCGACGCTCAGAGAGCGAGCCGTTGCCCTGGCCCGCGAGCTGGGTGAAGTGCGAACAGCCGAGTTGACGGCCATCGGCATTCCCCGATGCTATCTTTCGCGGATGTGCGAAAAAGGATTGCTCTTGAAAGTCGGCTATGGCCGCTATCGCGCGGCGGACCTGAAGGCAGCGTGACCATTGGGCTGCGCCACGCTTGCCATAGACGGGTGCCGTGGGGATCACTTTGTCGACCCGCAGGATTGGCTGACCGACGGCCTCGGCCGCATCGCCGAGCACAAGATTATCCGCCTCGATGAACTGCTTCCTTGGCACTACATTCAACGAGGCCGAGCGTACGCTTTCGTAAAAACGGATGTTGGCAACGAACGGAATTCGCATATCGATGCAAAAAACCGAGCACCAGAATTTTAGACATGCGATGCGATGTTTAAGTGCAAAGAGAAATGGCCACCTGTGTGGTGGCCATTCAGTTCTGACGCCAAGCGATCTTTTATTCGGCCGCTTGAAGCGTCTCGGCGCCGTCATGCGTCAGTGTCATATAGGCGACAATGGCGGCGATGCCGGCAAGGAAGAGAACGCTGGTAACAATGGTGCCAAATCCAAGGCCGCCATATTCCGTTGGCTGGGAGAGCAAATCGCCGAAGGACGCGCCAAGCGGCCGGGTGAAGATGTAGGCCAGCCAGAACATCAAGATGGCGTTCAACTTGAACACATAGTACCCAAAGGCGAATGCGCCGACAATCGCCGCGAACAGGAAACCGGTGGTCAGATAACCCAGTTCAAACTGCTCCGCCACAAGATCGCCTGCCGCCGTGCCCAGCGAAAATGTGAACAGGATTGCCAGCCAATAGTATAGCTCGCGCCGCGTCGTGAAGATGGAATGGATGGAAAGCGTTTTCTCCGCGGCGTACCAGGCCGCGAACGTCAAACCCAATACAACGGTGAAAACCACCGTCGTTGTGATGAGCGGCACGCCGAAAATGTCAATCAGGCAATCGGTGATCAGCGTTCCGACGATGCTGATCAGCACCACTGCGGCCCAATAGGGAATTGGAACATATCTTTTCTGAGCAAACTGAAGAGTGAGAGCGGCGATCAGCACTCCGCTCATCAGCAAGGCTGTGGTCCCAAGGCCCAACCCTAAATTGACAGCCAAATAGTCGGCCGCGGTTTCGCCCATGGTCACCGCCATGAGTTTGACGAGCCAAAAGTCGACTGTGACTTTCGGCACTCGATTAAAGTGCTCTGAACTGTCTTGCTTCATAGCGGCCGGCATATTGAACTCCTGCGTGCCCAGCGTTGACGGGCCTGATTACTTGCCCATGATTTTCATGGCGTCTGCAACGAATCCGTCGGAACGCTTGTCATCCTCCGCGGTGCAGCGCTCTTCGGCCTTGGCTTTGAGCTCGTACACTGCCTTGGTGTCGGCGTCGTTGAGTTTCGCGGTCTTGATTGTGTCATTGAGCGTCACGAGCATGTCTTCGCAGGGAACGGCGGAATACGCCGATGACGTCAGGGTGCCGAACGCCACGGAAGCGGCAAAGATGGAGGCGAGAATGAGTTTGTTCATGGGGGAGGGCTCCAATTGGCGGAGGTCTTGCGACGCAATGTCCGCCTCCGGTGGAAACGCTTCTAACCGGGGCCGCATACGTGGCCATGTCCGGTACTTTACAATTCTGTAAAGCGCATCCGTTAAGCGGAACCCGGGAAGTTGATCGCCACCGTCAGGCCGGGCTGGTTATCGGCAAGCGAAATGCCGATGCCATGCAGATCGGCAACCGCTGCGACGAGAGCCAGTCCCATGCCATTGCCCGCCGTCGTCCGGCTGGAGTCGAGGCGGTAGAAACGCTCGAAAACTTTCTCGCGCTCAGCCGTCGGAATGCCTGGTCCTGAGTCGGCGACAGTTGCGACTGCGCCGGTGTCCATGGGCCGAAGTGTCAGCCAAATCTGGGACTGCGGAGGCGTATGGCGGATGGCATTCTCTAATAGGTTTGCGATCATCTGAAGTAACAGATCGCTGTCGCCTCGATAACTCAGACCGGGTGCGATTTCGGCAATGAATGTCTTGCCCTCATCCTCGGCGACCGCGCTGTAGGCGGAAGCAACACGATCAAAAACCTGCGTGAGATCGAGGTTCTTGAAGGCGGATCTCCGGGTTCCAGATTCGATTTGCGCAATTCGTAACAGAGCGGAGAACGTGGCAAGAAGCTGATCTGATTCAGCAATGGCGGCATCGACCGCGCCGTCATGCTCGGGCGTGCCTGCGGGCTTCAGCTTCAGCTCTTCAAGGCCCTGGCGCAAGCGGCTCAGCGGGGTCCGGAGGTCGTGGGCAATGTTGGTACTGACTTGCTTCAGGCTTTCCAGCAGAGAATGATTGCTGTCAAACAGGCGGTTGAGGTTCATTGACAGGCGGTCGATTTCATCGGACGTGCCCTTGACGGGAATTCTCTGCCTGAGGTCGCCGTCCATGATGGCTTGGCTGGTCGCATTGATGGCATCTATCTGTCTCAGGAAACCCCGGCTCAAGACAAGACCCGCGAAAATTGCGAGGAGAATCGCCGTGCCGGCAGACCATAGGAATGAATTGATGATCGCTTCCTGTGCCGAGAGGACGCGGAATGCATCTTGTGCAACGAAGAGGAAGGAGCCATCGGAAAGACGGTTTCCTTGCCCCCAGAGCTCGTGATCCTCATCGGCCTGAGAAACTGACGCGTTGCCGGCGACATGCTCAAAACCCAGTTCCCTCCAGCCTTCGCCCGGCACGACTGCATCGAGATTTCCAGCAAGTTTCACGCCATCCTTGCCGCTCAGGAAATAGTATCCGCCGACCTTGCCCGGAAGCACCGTGCGCTCATTGATGTCCCGAACGATTGTTCCGACACCATCACTTTCAGCTTCAACCGCAAGCGTGTGAAGTTCGTTCTGGACCTCAAGGCGCAACTGCTCCCGCAGTGCTGCCGTGGCCGTCCAATAGGTCACGGCCAAGAGGATCGCAAAACATACAATGGTGACGGCACCGTAAAGTGTACTCAGCCGAAAGCTCGCGGTGCTCAGGAGCCTAGGAATCAGCACGGAGACAGTATCCCACGCCGCGTAGCGTTCTGAGCTGCTCGGTCGCAAAGCCCTTGTCGATCTTGGCGCGCAGGCGGCTAATATGGGTTTCAACGACGCTGGTTTGCGGGTCAAAATGGAAGTCCCAGACATTTTCAAGCAGCATGGTACGGGTTACTACCCGCCCTTCGCTGCGCATGAAATATTCGAGCAACTTGAACTCTTGCGGCTGCAACTCTATCGTCCGGCCTTCACGGGTGACAACACGTTTGAGAAGCTCCATTTCGAGATCGCCGACGCGCAACACCGTCTTGACGCCGCTCACCGGAGGCCGCCGCATCAGTGCGGCAAGCCGCGCCAGCAGTTCGGCAAACGCAAAAGGTTTGACCAGATAGTCGTCGGCGCCCGCCTCAAGTCCCTCCACGCGGTCGTCGATTCCTGCCATTGTCGTCAAGAACAGCGCGGGAACATGATTTCCCGTGGCCCTGAGCATTTTCAAAATGCTCAGTCCATCGAGGCCCGGCAACATCCGGTCTACGATCAGGGCGTCGTATTTTCCACTGGCGGCCAGGAACAAGCCGTCTTTGCCATCCGCCGCGTGATCAGCAACATGGCCATGCTCTTTCAGACCGCGCCGGATGAAGCTGGCGGTGTTTGGATCATCTTCGATCAAAAGGAGCTTCATGCCCGTCCGTGTCCGCCGCGAGATTTTAGGCCCGCCGTTTTGCCATGCCTCTCTTTCGATTCACTGGTTTTCCCAAGACTGTCAACTATCGCCGGGTGCCAGCCTAGCAGCGTCGGCCATGCGCCGGCATTACGGCAGTCTTACCGATAAGTAATAGGGCGGCCGCACGGATCTGTTGCGGATCGGCGCCGGTTGCTTCCAATACCGCCGCACTTCGTCAATCAGCGCTTGATGCCGACAAGCAGAAATTCCTCGTTGTCGCCCTTGACCGCGACATCGCGCACCGTGCCGATATCGCGCACGTAGTACTTGTTGACGAGCACGTCCGGTTCGTCCGGTGTCCATTCCTTGGTCATGACGGCATCCTTATAAGTGCCGAAAGGCGTTTTCACCGGTTTCGCAAGGCTCACCACTTCGGAACGGTCGTTGGTGTATTTATTGACGAGCGTGTGACCTTTGCTTGGTACTGCCTCCATGACCAGGCTGGGCGAGGCGCCGTCGATGCCGGCGTGCCAGCCTTCGGTCTTGGTCACCTTGCCCTTGGAATTCAGCTCCTGCACATCTTCGCCGAAACTCCAGACATTGCCATCTTTGTCCTGCGCGTAATAGCCGATGGTCCTATCAGCGGG
>JANPCS010000506.1:0-14759 GCA_031431065.1 Hyphomicrobiales bacterium
CAACACCAAGTGGCTGACCGTGAAGGTCTTCGCGCTGATGGGTGCACTTGTCGGTGTGTCCTCGATCATCTCGTCGGCGCGTCTCAATGCTGCAACAAACGCGCTGGGTGGGCTCAACGAACTTTATGTCATTGCGGCCACCGTCATTGGCGGCACGTCGCTGGCCGGTGGCGTCGGCACAATCTACGGTGCCATGATGGGCGCCTTGATGATGCAGTCCATCATCTCCGGAATGTCGTTGTTGAACTTGCCTGCGGCATTCCAGAACATCGTTGTTGGCGTGGTGCTGGTTCTCGCCGTCTGGCTTGATCAAATCTATTCCCGCCGTGTGAAGTAAGGAGAACTGCCATGGCCAATGTACCTCTCATCGAAATGCGCGATATCTCCATTGCCTTCGGCGGCATCAAGGCCGTCGATCATGCTAGCGTCGATCTCTATCCCGGTGAAGTCGTGGGCCTTCTCGGCCACAATGGTGCTGGCAAGTCAACGCTGATCAAGATTCTCTCCGGCGCCTACAAGCGCGACCACGGCCAGATTCTTATCGAAGGCAAGGAAGTGGCGATCAACAATCCGCGCGATGCCAAGGCGCTGGGCATCGAGACGATCTACCAGACGCTGGCTCTGGCCGATAATGTCGACGCCGCCGCCAACCTTTATCTCGGGCGCGAATTGCGCACCGCCTTCGGCACATTGGACGATGTCGCGATGGAAGCCGAAACCCGCAAGGTGATGCACCGCTTGAACCCCAACTTCCGCCGCTTCAAGGAGCCGGTGATGAAGCTGTCGGGCGGTCAGCGCCAATCGGTGGCCATTGCGCGTGCCATCCACTTCAACGCCCGCATCCTGATCATGGACGAGCCGACCGCCGCCTTGGGCCCGCAGGAGACGGCGCAAGTGGGCGAACTCATCAAGAGCCTCAAGGCCGATGGCATCGGCATCTTCCTGATCAGCCACGATCTCCACGACGTGTTCGACTTGGCCGACCGGTTGACGGTGATGAAGAACGGCAAGGTGGTGGGCTCGGCCCGCACCACGGATGTCGATCACGATGGCGTGCTCGGCATGATCATCGCCGGAAAATGCCCGCCGGGTGCGATCCCTGGCCCCGGCGCATTGCAGACTGCCGCTTGAAGCTTTGCCTGACTTCGACATCGTTGCAATTGGCGAACCGCTCTACGAGCTGAACCAGCAGCCCGACGGACGTTTCCTGCCCGGCTGCGGCGGCGACACCTTGAATGTGGCCGTTGCAGCAAGCCGCCTGGGCGCGAAATGCGCCTATGTGACCCGGCTCGGCGGCGATATTTTTGGCGACGCATTGCTGCAACTGATGCTCCGTGAACGGATTGATGTTTCCGCCGTCGAGCGCGATGCCGATGCGCCCACTGGCTTGTACTTCGTCACGCATGGCCCCGAGGGTCATGTTTTCACCTATCGCCGCAAGGCTTCGGCCGCCAGCCTGATGACCGCCGAATGCCTCGATCGCCAGTTGCTCGGCAACACCAGAATCCTCCATGCTTCAGGCATCAGCCAGGCCATCAGCGCCACTGCGGCGGCCGCCGTCTCCACCGCGATTCATGAGGCCCGCGCCGCCGGAGCTTTCATCAGCTATGACACCAACTACCGGCCCCGCCTGTGGAGTGCCGGAGACGCCTGGCCGGTGATTGCCTCTGCGGTTGCCGTTGCCGGCATCGTCAAGACATCGGCGGAAGATTGCGCCGCGCTGATTGGCCTTGCCGAGCCGCAAGCCGTTGCCGATCATCTTTTGAGCCTTGGTGCCGGCGCTGTCCTCGTCACCCTTGGCCGCGACGGCGTGCTTCTGGCCGAACGCGGCGTAACGCAGCACATTCCGGGATTTGCTGTTGACGCGGTCGATGCGACCGGGGCCGGCGATGCCTTCACCGGTGCCATGCTGGCGGAACTGGCGGCAGGCCGTCGGCTTGCAGCAGCGGCGCGCTTTGCCAACGCCGCGGCGGCACTTTCGACGCAAGGCTATGGCGCCATCGCACCGCTGCCACGGCGTGCCGATGTCGAACGCCTGCTCGCGAAACAATAGCCGCGGCGCGGCTTGACCTGAATCAAGGTTGAAGTCCCCCCAAATTCCGAGAATGGCATTTCATGCTGGAGGAAATTCAACGCCATGCCGAGTATTCCTGGTGAAAGCCGGTTTCTTATCCGCCATCCTCTTGATGTCATCGCACAGGCTCACGCCGTCCAGGAACAGACCTGCGATGCGATGGAGCGCATCGCCGACAACCTGCCCCACGACGACGAATTGACAGCGTGTCATGCATTAAATTGTGCATTTTCCGCCCCTTGATGACATGACCGGCCGGGGGTCCAATCATGATTTGAGGTTGACAAGGCGATCTGGTGGGCGCGTACTAACCTCCCTGCCTTTTGTGCTCTCCAAATTAGTCTCATTGACTTGAGAGGTGGAACAAAAAATGCTGAGAAATGTCCAATTCTTGGTGGGGGCTTTTGTTGCGGCTTTTCAATTCATGATCGCCGCACATTCTGAGCCCATCTCTCCCACGCCAAAAACCGATCTGACCCCAAGCACAATCGCCGAGACAGAGCGGCAATTCCAAATGCAAACGCGCGCATTGCCAACTGACCCAGTATTCAAAGAACAGTGGCACTTGAAGAACACAGGCCAATTTGGCGGTAAAATTGGAAGCGATGTCAATGTTACGCCAGCATGGGACATAACTATCGGATCGCCTCCCATCAAAGTGACTGGCAAAGGCGTTACAATCGGAATCGTGGATGATGGTATTGACTTCAATCATCCAGACTTGAAGGACCGTTACCGGCCTGCCGTTAGCAAAGACTTTCACGGAAATGTTCTTGACGCACCGTCTACGGCCACAGCATCTGCTCCTTGCCCAGACACACCCAAGTGGTGCCATGGTACTTCAATCGCGGGGATAATAGCCGGAAGCCGGAATGGATTGGGAGGCGTTGGAGTTGCCCCGGGTGCGGCCTTGACGGATTTGCGGGCACTCTATTTGCCGGAAGGCATTATCAAGCTTGATGACCTCCAAAGCAAGTTGATGAAACACCGGGCGGACGTGATCGCCATCAAGAACAACTCCTGGGGGCCTTGCGACTGGCTCGGCTCCTATTCGGGGACCACACTTGACCTCGCGCATTTCGACTGTCCGCCCGGTCCGGCGGAGACCGGAACGCGAATGCTGCCGGTCTCGACCGGTTTGGCGATGCGGTCGGCACTCTTTGAGACCACCCAACCGATTACCGGAGGGCGTAAAGGCCTGGGTACGGTCTATGTCTGGCCTGTTGGAAATGGTGGATTGGCCAAGGATGTTTGGCCGCTGCCAACAGGGCCGTTTAAGCAATATGTGGGTGACTGGGGAGGATTTGACGGTTGGTCCTGCAACCGTTTTGTCATAGCGGTTGGGGCAATCACCAATGTTGAAAAGAAAGCGCTGTATAGTGAAAGAAGCCCCTGCGTACTGGTTAGCGCGCCAGGTGGCGACAAATCTGTCGGAATGGTGACCAGCGATTTGCGCGGCAAGGCCAACGGGCTTAATCGAGGATTGTCAAGCGGAGACGCGCCGGATCGGGACAGCTACACCAAGGCCCCCGACCTGGGGAGTTCGAGCAGGAACACCTGGGGAACTTCGCTTGCGGCTCCCGTCGTCAGTGGCATCGTAGCTCTTATGTTACAGGCGAATCCGAAATTGTCTTACCGGGACGTCATGCACATTCTCGTCCAGAGTTCTGCAAAAATAGATTCAACTAAGGGAGCATGGAGAGATAATGGAGCCGGCCTTCCGGTGAGTAGTAACTATGGGTTTGGGCTCGTAAATGCCTACAAGGCCGTAAAGTTGGCCAAGAAATGGACACCCGTTGCAGCCCTGGCGTCGGCATCATCGACCTTAACGTCTTTCTCGTTGCCTATCCCGAATTCGAGCGATGCCGGTGTTTCTATTCACCGTATTCTTCCACGCATCAAGGTTGAACATGTTGAGGTCGTCGTTGGAGCGCTGCATGACAGTCCCGGCGAACTCATGGTTACACTGACTTCGCCCACTGGAATGAAGGAAGTCCTGGCCGTCCCTCAGGCGTTTCGGCAGGAGAAGGACTTGTTCTATATGTTCACGACAACACATTTCTGGGATGAGCTGGGCGAAGGCAGCTGGACAGTGACGGTATCGGACCGGTACCTTGGTGACAGCGGAACGTTTACAAATGGAAAGATCAACATTTACGGGACTGCATATTGAGCAGCCACGGCTTTCAGCTGGATACCGTCTAACCAACGATGATTTCGGCGGGCTTAGGAACCATGTCAGCGCCATTGGTCGGCACCATGTCCTGCGGGCAGGCCGAGAAAACGATGACCGCGTCCATCTCGGCCCTGAGCGTGACATGACTGCCAGGCGGAGCGATCGGCGGCACGATCTCAAGCGCGCCGTTGGCGGCGATGGCCGAATTCTGGAACAGATTGAGGGGGCTTGGGGTTTCCGGCGGCGTTAGGCCGAGGCTGCCCAGCGCTTCCGCCAGATTGTCCGCGCAGTTGCGATGATAGTGCGTGCAGCCGAGCAGCCGGTAGCGATAGATATCGCAAGCCGCCAACAGCGTGTCGTGCACACCGCCCGATGTATCGTCCAGCATCGTCAGGATCGGGCGGCGGCGATTGGTGAGCAACACCGAACCGCTGGCTGGACTGATGCGGCCCATGTGAACCCGGCTGTGTTCCATCGACATGAATTCGCTGAGATCAGTGCTGGCGAAGGCCCAAGTATCCACCACCTGCCCGCCATGCGTATTGACCACCGTCACTGTTTGCGACGCCTTCACTCGCAAGGCCAGGCCATGGCTGGCGGCAACACTATGTCTGTGCTCTGTCAAGTTGCCCCCATGGACCTTGCGTGACGCCTCTGATTGCGAGACGATGCAATGATCGCCACCATAGCTTACGCGCGGGAGTGAAGATGGTCGACAGACAAGATGATGCTACCCCACCGCCGGGATTGTCACGCCCCAAGACCGCTCTGTGGTGGCTGCGCAAAGGCAACTACGCCGTTGGCCCGGAATGGCAGAAGACCCATGCGCTCTGCCAGATGCAGGAAGGCGACCCAAGCCACGACCTGGTGCACGCCCTGGCCCATTGGATCGAGGGCGACGAGGCCAACGCGGCCTATTGGAACCGCCGCGTGGGTCCTGGCCGCGCGGCCACAATTGCCGAAGAGTGGCAGCGCATCAGCGGCCTTCTCTGAAATCAATCAGGCCGGTGTATTCGGTAGTGTCTCAGTTTGAAATCCGGCGCCCTTGACAGCCCTATCGCATCCCGGCCTGGCTTCCTATATGCTTGGCGGAAAGCATGATTGCTTTTGGGGAGTGCAATGCCTGTTGGGACGGTAGTTTTAGCGCTTGTTTCCGGGTCAGCTGGTATCGCGTTTCTCTGTTATGCCATTCAAAAGAAGGATTTTCCAGCGGCGAGGGCTCTTTCAATTTTTTCGGTCTCGTGGGCCTGGGGATGGCTTTTATATTCCTGAGTGCTGTACCCAAATGAATAGCTGGAGCGACTAATGCCCACAGGCCCCAAAGGTGAGAAGCGCCCAGCCGACGTGATCGGCAATGCCGTCAAGGTCATGCGGATCGCAGTCGGTGAGGAAGCCGACGACACGCCCGACGACGGCAAGAACAAGGCCGCGCAGGCGCTAGGGAAGCTTGGCGGCGCAGCGCGGGCTATGTCCATGACGGCCAAGCGGCGGAAAGAGATTGCTAAGAAGGCAGCAAAAAGCAGGTGGGGAAAGACGTAATTCAGTTGACATGAAATTGTATTTCCCGTAATTCAATTTAAACCAATCTGTTTTGAGGTTTAAATGCCTATAATCGCCGAAGTTCAGGATCGCTTGCTGACCGCTTTCCCAAAATCGAGCAATTCAATTGTCGTTCGGGCGGTTCAAGAAGGGGTCTATTTGGCCGACCACCTTTATGATGGTGAATCTTTCTTGGGGAATATGATTGGGCGCGATCTTCGCGGCCATATTAGGCGAGTGGGTGTTTCGTTTCAGATCAAGAAGTATTGTGAGCGTGGTGATTTGCCGTTCATCGCTCAAGAAAAACAAATGCCTCTTGGTCGCTGGCATTGGCTGGAAATACAATCGACTGGCGCAATTGCTCATATTTGCCGGACGGATGATGCGAACGGATTTCCTGATCAAACGGAAAGTAGGCAGGACGCCCGGATTCGCCTGCAAACCGATTTGTTCGCATGGAAGCCCGAAAAAATCGACTTTGGCAAGATCGTTCGCGACATTCCCAAGCTCTATGCTTGGATGATTTACCGGGTTAGTGCGGCACAGCAACTTTCACACTTATGTTGGGTTTCTCCGGCTGTAGATGTTGATGAGTATGTTGGGCACATCAATGTCCTTGAGCAAGTTGCTGCGGCAGGTCCGATGCCTCCTGCTCCCACCACGCCCGACCCAAAAGACAAGGTTAAACTCAAAGACCATGTGGCTGAGTTTCTCTCAAAGAAAAAAGAAATTAAGCCAGGCGAATAGATAGATGATTGACTCGATTCCATTTGACAGGGGGAGTCTGCCCAAGCCAATCCCAGAGCGCATTAGGGAGGCGAGAGAAGCGAGCGGACTGCAACCAGAGACTTTTGCGGAATTGATTGGAGTATCGAGGCAAGCCGTTGCGAGATTTGAGAGTGGCTTGATGTCTCCGAGTGGCGAAACAATGCGTAAGATTATTGCGATAACTCGGCTCCCCCCAGCTTTTTTTGTTGCCTCAAAGGATCGTTCTGCAAATGGGATAACACCCTTTTGGCGAGGGCTGAAAAGAATGGAAGCTCACCATCGCAAGCGGATCGCAAGAAGGTTGGAATGGCTTCACGACATCGTTTCATATGTAAGCGAGTTTGTGGACATGCCTGATCTGTCCCTTCCCCATCTGGCGTTCAATGCAAATTCAGGAGATGTTGAACAAATAGAACGCGCTGCCGATGCCCTTCGGGATCATTGGAAGCTGGGGCGCGGACCAGTGCTGGATGTGTCGGCCATAATGGAAAATCACGGGATTACTCTGGCTAGAGAGTCTGTGAGCTGCGAGGATATGGACGCAGTTTCATGCTGGCAATTCGGGCGTCCTTACGTGCTGTATTCATCGGATGTTGAGGGAGGGCCTCGAAATTCCTATAATTTGTGCCATGAGTTGGCCCATGTACTCCTTCACTCAAGTGTCGAAGTTACATCTGAAAACTTAGCGTTGATTGAAAAGCAAGCCAATCGGTTTGCTGGTGCATTTTTGCTGCCGCAAGAATCATTCAGCCGCGAAGTATTGGGAACTTCCATTAATCATTTTCTATTCCTAAAGGAGAAGTGGGGCGTTTCAATTGCGGCCATGGCTTACCGCTGCAAAGACTTGGGCATCTTGAACTCAGATCAACACAGCTATGTGATGAAGCAGCTTAATGCCCGAAAAATCCTGACCCAGGAGCCTTTAGATGAAATTTTTGCCGTTCGGCAACCAAATGTCATTGGTGAATCGATACGGCTGTTACTCGAGAATGGAGTGAAATCGAAATCTGAAATAGTTGAAGCATTGGCTTTGAACGCCTCAGATATTGAAAGTTTAGGCGGCCTACCAAAAGGGCATCTTGAAACGACCGTGGTTCAATTCAAACCGCGCCTTTTAATTAATGATAATAATGCTTGACGGCTTAGCAAGAAAGTTCATATATTATGGGCATGAACAAGCTGCCCCCAAAAGTTCGCGCCCAAATGCTCAACATGCTCTGCGAGGGATCGTCCATGCGGTCGGTTTCGCGGCTGGCGGATGTGTCCATCAACACGGTCGCCAAGCTCCTGATTGACGCTGGCAAGTTCTGCGCTGCCTTCCATGATGACAAGGTTCGCGGTGTTCAGGCAAAGCGCATTCAATGCGACGAAATTTGGAGTTTCACCTATGCCAAGGCGAAAAATGTTGCCTCTGCCAAAGCCGCTCCAGAAGATGCGGGCGATACTTGGACGTGGACCGGGATCGAAGCACAGACCAAACTGATCGTCTCTTGGCTAGTCGGTGGACGTGACGGCGAATATGCAATCGCCTTCATGGATGATCTGCAGTCGAGGATTGAGAACCGCGTTCAACTCACCACAGACGGCCACAAGGCGTATCTTGAGGCGGTCGAGGGTGCCTTCGGTGGTGACATTGACTACGCCGTCCTGCACAAAGTCTATGGTGCCTCTCCTGAGAGCGCCAAGGGCAAGTACAGCCCGGCTGAGTGCATCGGAACCCAAAAGCACCGGATTGAGGGCGACCCGGACATGAATCACGTCAGCACGTCTTATGTGGAACGCGCCAACCTCACTATGAGGATGCACAATCGTCGCTTCACCCGGTTGACGAATGCCTTCTCAAAGAAGTTCGATAGCCATGTTCACATGGTCGCCATCTGGGCTGTCTGGTACAATTGGGTGCGCATTCACAAGACGTTGCGCGTTATCCCAGCGATGGCAGCGGGTTTGACGGATCGGCTTTGGAGCTTCGAAGAAATGATTTCAGCAATGGATGAGATCGCGCCGAAGCCGGGTCGTCCGAAGGTTTACAAAAAGCGCGATGCAGAGATTTCAAACTGATACACTACCGTGTATTCCGATAGCCTGCGGCATCAAGGGCGCGCGAGATATCCGAAGTAGCAGCCAGGCTCTCCACGGTGACCGTCTTGCCCCCGAGATCGGCCCGGATGCTGGCGTCACGATCGAGAACCTTGACGGCGCCTTCAATGGTCCTGACACAATGGCCGCAGCTCATGTCGGGAACGTTCAAAGTGATTGTCATGGTATTCTCATCCATTGCAGAAAACCGCTGTGGCCATCAAATGGGGCTGCCAACGTGGCAAGGCCAAGTGTTTCCCCGGCCGAGCGCGCCAGCATCGACATCATGGCCGGCACCGCCTTGCAGGACATCTAAGCCGCCGTTCGAAAGCCGGGCTGTGAACCGCTCAGGCTCGGCCCGATGTGCTGCCGGGCGGCAAGGTCGATGCCATCCGCCGCCTGCGCTCCGGTGGCCTCAGCGTGGCATTCGCCGGTGACGGCATCAATGACGCGCCGCCATCCGCAATATCGGCCAGAATCTGTTCTGGGCCTTTGCCTATAATGTCATGCTGATCCAGGTTGCGGCGGGAGCGCTCAATCCGTTTACCGGCACACTTCTGTCGCCGATGATCGCCGCCGGGGCCATGGCGCTCTCCAGCATCTTCGTGCTGGTCAATGCTTTAAGGTTAAGGCGCTTCCAGCCAGTTTCGGAGCGCGTTGCAGCATGGTGATCGGCGGGCCAGCATGGCTGCCATTAATGGCAAATTTGAATGACCCTTGCTATCCGCTCCCCGCCGGGTGCAAATCATGTCATCAACGGCATGGGCCATTTTGAGGAGAATTCCGATGCGCGCACTGTTTCAGTCTCTGGCGATGGCGGTTCTGGCTTTGGGACTGTTGGCCATTCCGGTTCACGCTCAGGCTACCAGGACATGGGTGTCGGGTGTTGGCGACGATGCCAATCCCTGCAGCCGCACCGCGCCCTGCAAGACTTTTCCGGGCGCCATTTCGAAGACCGCGGCGGGCGGCGAAATCGATGTGCTCGATCCAGGAGGATTCGGCGGCCTCACCATCACCAAGTCGATCACCTTGTACAATAACGGCGCGATTGCCGGAGTCCTGGTTTCCGGAACAAACGGAATCATCATCAACGCCGGCGCCACGGACCGCATCGTGATCGACGGATTGGAATTGGAAGGCCTTGGCACCGGCCTGAACGGCATCCGGATCATCAATGCCGGATCGGTGATCGTGAAGGACACCGTCATCCGCAATTTTCGCGGCAGTCCCGGTTTTGGCATCGACATTCAGAGCGGTTCGCCAGTCGAGGTCTATCTGAAAAACGTCACCATCATGAACAACAATGGCGGCGTCAACGTCAGCAGCACCGGTGCAATCCTCAACCGCGTGACCATCGACGGCAGCCACATCATTCAGAATGCCACTTTCTCGCTGACCTCGAACGGAGCGAGCGCCAGGGCGGTGATCAATGACTCGGTCTTCCGGGGGGCCGTCAACGATCTGGTGGCGAGCAACTCCGGCAAGATCAATTCTTTCTCCACAAACGTTGTCGGCACCGGCGATCCCACCACGACGACGCCGCTGGAATAGATCGGGCCACCAGTATCAATTCAGAAATTGATCGCCGCCAGCAATTCATAGGATCTGAGGCGCGCCGCATGATCGTGGATGGCCGACGCGACCATGAGTTCATCCACACCGGTGCTTGCGATGAAAGCCCGAAGTTCAGTGCTCACTTTTTCCGGCGAGCCGACGAAGGAACATTCCAGCATGCGCGAGGCCTGGATTTTTTCCGCCGGTGACCAATAGGTCTCGATATCGTCGACCGGCGGTTTTAAATAACCCCGCGCACCGCGGAACATATCGGCAAAGCGCATCTGGAGCGACGTGAACAGGCGCTCGGCCGCGCCATCCGTATCGGCCAAGATGACATTGACGCCGGCCATGGCATAAGACGCGGCATTGCGCGGCGAAGGCTGATATCTCTCACGATAGATATGCAAGGCCTGATAGAGCGCATCGGGCGCGAAATGCGAGGCAAAGCCATAGGGCAGGCCCAGCATCGCGGCGAGCTGCGCCCCATAGAGGCTCGATCCCAGAATCCACAGGGGCACGTTGGTATCGGTGGCCGGCACCGCCTGGATCGTCTGGCCGGGTTGCAGCGGACCGAGCAGCGCCTGTAACTCAAGCACATCCTGCGGGAAGCTTTCGGCGGCCGAAGCGTCGCGGCGCAGGGCCTGCAGTGTTTGCCGGTCGGTCCCCGGCGCGCGGCCCAACCCCAAGTCGATGCGGCCGGGATAGAGCTGTTCCAGCGTGCCGAATTGCTCGGCAATGATCAACGGCGCATGGTTGGGCAGCATGATGCCGCCGGCGCCGACGCGAATGCGGCTGGTCTTGCCGGCGATGTAGCCGATCACCACCGAGGTCGCGGCGCTGGCAATGCCAACCATGTTGTGATGCTCGGCCACCCAATAGCGTTGGTAGCCCAGCGCCTCAGCATGGCGCGCCAGCCCGGCGGCATTGCGCAGCGCATCGGCTGGCGACTTGCCCTCGGACACCGGCACGAGATCGAGAACGGAAAGCGCAACCATGTGTGTCCTGTGAAAGTGATGAGCGTATTGGCCGATCTATCGCCGCCGCCTTACACCATGAGCTTCGGTGTTTGATAAAGCACTTGTCCCTTGACGGTGATTTCGACATCCACAAGATAGCGCGCAATGCCCGTGGCACTCATTTCGATGCCAAGGCCAGGCGCTCCGGGAAGAACGATCTCGCCATTGCCATCGGGCAGGAGATGGGTTTCGGTCATGTCATAGGCGACGGATTTTGGCGCGAACGGGTATTCGCAGATGACATCGTCCTTGAGGCCGGCATAGGGTTGAATGGAGGCGCTGAGCGCCAGGTGCGATGTGAAGGTGTGGTTCACGTAAGTGACGCCGCGGGCTGCCGCATAATCCGCCACGCGCCTGGCGGGGCCGATGCCGCCGATGCGGCCGCAGTCGATCTGAATGTATGAAACCTTGCCGTAGTCGATGAGCTGGCGCGCCATGTGGAAATTGTGCGAAGCCTCGCCGCCCGCCAGGCGCACTTTTCCGGCCCGCGCCGCAAGCTCCGCATAGGCTTCGTAGGCGCCGCCCAGAAATGGCTCCTCGAACCAGCCGGCATTGACCTCTTCAAGCATGGCGATGCGCGCTGCTGCGGCGTCCACGTCTTCGCGGAAAATCTGTCCCGCGTCGATCAGCAGGCGGCCGCCGGGGCCGATCCCCTCGCGCGCCGCCTGGAGATGATCGCGGTCATCCTTGAGTGAAGCGCGGCCGAAGGGGCCCCAGCCGCATTTGACGGCCCTGAAACCCTCCTCCAGGGCGCTGCGGCAACCAGCGAGTGTCTCGGCGGGCGTATCGCCGAACAACTGCGAGGCATAGGGAAGTTTCGGGTAAGCACGCTTGTAGCCGAGGAGTTCATAGACCGGCTGGCCGCGCTTCTTGCCGAGAATGTCCCAGAGCGCCATTTCGATGCCGGACCAGGTGTGAGCGGCCTGCAGCAAATCCATGCATTCGAGTTCCACCGCCGCCGCCAGCGCTGCGATATCATCCGGAGTCCGCAGCGGTTTACCAAGCACCACGTCGCGCAGCGGTTTGCAGGCGCCGTGCGACATCGGACAGACGAAAGCGGCAATCGATGTCAAGGGCGAGGCCTCGCATTCGCCCCAGCCCACGATGCCGCCCGTCACGGCGCGCACCAGAAGCGCATCCTGACTGCCGTCGCCCGCGCCGGTGACGGCGGGCATGGAAAGATAGTAGAAGTCGATGGCTTCGATGTTCATTCGGTCCTCATGCAACGCAGTATCTCGCCAGAGCCGCTTCATCGAGTGTGATGCCGAGGCCGGGGGCCTCGGGCAAGGGGATGCGGCCATTGACCACTGGAAGCTCCACACTGCAGAGATCGCGCCGGAAGTCCGGAACGAGAAGCACGAAGCACTCAACCCTGATGATTTTCATCGGCGTCATCCTCCAGTTGGACTGGTACTCGTCAATCGGACGAGTTCAGCAAAATCATGATGGCAGCGGATGGCATGGCCATTGTCACTTTCCCGCAATGGCGGTGCGATCTCTTCGCAAATAGGGCCTATGCGCCAGGGACACCGTTCGGCATAGGGACAGGCGGGCGTAGCGAGATGTGTTGTTTGACTCTGGCGCTTCGCCTCGCGGCGCATCTTCAATGGCGCGGGCACGGCTTCAAGCAGCGCATGGGTATAGGGGTGGAAGGGCGGTGCGAAGATCTGGTCGCGCGTACCGCTCTCCATGACCTCGCCGCGGAACAGCACGTGGACGCGGTCCGCCAGCATCCGCACCACCGCCAGGTCGTGCGAGATGAAGAGCATGGCCACGCCACGCCCGGCCTTGAGCCGCTGCAGAAGCTTGAGGATGCTGGCCTGCACCGAGACGTCGAGTGCCGAGAGCACTTCATCGCACAACAACAGATCGGGTTCAGCAGTGAGAGCGCGCGCAATGGCGACCCGCTGGCGTTCGCCACCCGAAAGTTGATCGGGATAGCGCATGGCATAACTTTCATCGAGCCGCACGTCATCAAGTACAGCTCGAAGTCCACTCTCTTCGTTGATGGCGCGCTCAGGAAAGAAAAAGGCGGAGGGGCGCGCCAGGCTCGTCGCCACCGTGGCGCGGGGATTGAGCGAGGCGTCGGGATTCTGGAAGACGTACTGAATCAGCCGGCGTTGCATCGCGCTGCGTTGCTTGACCAGCGGAGCAAGCCTTTCGCCATGCATGTAGATTTCGCCCGAGGCCGGGGCAATGAGGCCCGAGATGGCGCGCGCCATGGTCGACTTTCCGCTGCCGGATTCACCGACCAGCGCCACGGTCTCACCTTTGGATATGCTGAGCGACACAGTCTTGAGCGCCATGAATGTACGAGCGCCGCGGCCATAGGTGACGCTCAGTTCATCGACACGCAGAAGCTCTTCGCTGGCGGCGCGGCGGGTAGAGACATGCACCAGCGGTTCGGCAGCATCAGGACCAATCGATTCGAACCGCCAGCAGGCCACGGTCCGGCCGGCTCCAATTGGCTGCAAGACCTGCGCGTCTTCAAAGCATTTCTGCAGCGCGTGGTCGCAGCGCGGCGCGAAGGGGCAGCCCTTTGGCAGCAAGTCACGCTGCAATAGCCCGCGCAGCGGCTTGGCGGGCGTGTCTCCATCATCGATACGCGGAAGAGCGCCGATCAGCCCGCGCGTATAGGGATGGCGCGGCTCGGCAAAGAGATCCGCCGCCGCCGCCACCTCCACCATGCGCCCGGCATACATCACGCCGATGCGATCGGCGATTTGCGACAGCAGCCCGAGGTCATGCGTCACGTAAAGCATCGACATGCCAAGCCGCTTGCGCAAGCCGATGAGCAGATCGGCAATCTGCTCCTGAGTCGTCACATCGAGGCCGGTCGTCGGCTCATCGAGCACCACCAGTTCCGGTTCGCAGGCCAGCGCCATGGCGATGCAGACGCGCTGCTGCTGGCCGCCCGAGAGCTGATGCGGATAGCGCCGCAAGAACTCCGCGCCGGAGGGAAGGCCGACGAGATCGAAGAGTTCCGCGGTTCGGGGGTTCGCGGCGCGGTCATGAGCAAGCAGCACTTCATCGATCTGGGCGTTGACGCGCATGCCGGGATTGAGCGCCGTCGTCGGATTCTGCGGAACGAAACTCACCTTCGCGCCGCGCATCCGGTCAAGCCCATGGCGATCGAGCGAACGGACATCGAGACCGCCGATGACGATACGGCCTGCATCGGTGCGCAACGTTGCATGCCGGTAGCCGAGGAGCTGCAGCGCCACTGTTGACTTACCGCAGCCCGATTCCCCGACCAGCCCGAAAACTTCGCCGCGATTGACATGAAAACTCACATCCTCGACGACCCGCCGCCATGAGCGGCCCTGGCGATAGGAGACCGAGAGGCCGGCGACTTCGACCAAGGAAGCGCTCATTGCGCACCAAGTTTCACCGTGCGGCCGAGCACGCGGGCGAGGCCTTCGGTGAAGAGATTGAGGCCCACCACGAGCGAGGCAAGCGCCAGGCCGGGGCCGAGCACGGTGGACGGCGCGATGATGAGCAGCGCCCGGTTCTCGCTGATCATGATGCCCCACTCCGGCGTCGGCGGACG